>NZ_JAACGG010000048.1:0-5397 GCF_022810525.1 Candidatus Cardinium sp. cByotN1 | reverse complement strand
AAACCAAAGAGTTGCTCAATATAATCGAAGAAAAACCACAGTCAGGAACAGATACTTTAGAAGGGGCATTTTTTGCAGCTCTGCAAGAGTAGTGAATGCCTACATTTTAGTTTAGGCAGCCTCGACTGCATGGAGATTGGGTAAAAACAGTGCTTTATCACTCTTCTCCATACCCTCTTCTTGACCTTCTTGGTTGGTATCTAATTTGATGTCTGTTAAAGTTGCTGGTTTACAAAAGAGTGGTTTACTAAAGGAATAAGCTTCTGCATTTTTCTTGACAGGTTTCATGCCAAACCTACCTGGCATACCTCCATTTATCGAAGCCAAAAGTTGGTAATGTCCAGTATAAGCCAGGGATTCATAGACTGGACTACGCTTTTCGTCTAAAGATGGATAGTGTGCGCGAATAATCTTTGAATCAATCCAAGAACTCATCATACCAGTTCTATCTTTGCCACTTTTACAACTAATGCCTACGGGTTCCCCCAACAGTATCTCAGATAGCGCATAATTTGCAGCAAGATTGGCAAAGTAATTATCGCTTGTGTTGGTGTTTTGTTTCCACAAATTTGTTACGTTTAATTGCTTGGCAGCTTCTTGTAACCTTGTTAGCGCTGTACCATACTTCTTCCTTTTTTGATCTTCTACTGCTTTGTTTTGATCAAGATTTTTGTCAGAAGCTGGTAGATGACTGGGTAGCTTATCCACTAAGTGTTTAAAGATAGGTGTGGTTGATACTTCATTGATGGAGAAATTCATAAATTGATTATAACCTACTGTCTGGAGTGTATCTTCTACAATCTTTTTTTCACTCAGTTTCTTAAGAAGTGGTATATCTTGCCCCCCCATATTCCGATTTAAGGATAGCCATACTATATCCCTGGCTACTTGCTGGACTTGTTCCCAATTTTGTTGCGTAATTTCAAGGTCTGCTTTTATAGATGCATCATCTTTGCGTGGATTAGGCGAAGCCAATGATCCGCTGTGGTAATAATGGCCTAATAGAGTCTTTTGATTATTTTGATCATAACGCCAAACATTTTTTCGATATGCATTTCTACATCCTATAATATCTCGAAGCTGGGTTGGAATATAGTGTTGATCATCTAAAAATTTGTCTACATAGCTATTAAATAACATTTTTTCAAATTCCTCTAAACGGTTAAACCAGTGTTCGGATGCTCTATTTCGTATTTTTTCTTTCTGTTTTTCTGTTAGTGGGAAATTTTTTTTATCCTCTAAGGCAAATGTTTGGTCTTTTATATGAAATGTAGTAGTAACATCATAGTGTGTATCCTCTAATCCAACATAATTTTCTGCTAATCTTAGTTTTTTGTTTATAGCCTCTAGAGAGACTGTTGGAAAGACATGCTTCTTTAAGAAAGCTACGACCTCAAAGTTTATCTTTTTTATTGCCTTTATCCAATCGTTTTCTTCTTTTTCTTTTGCGTTTTTTTGATAATCATGATAAGGGACAAATTTATTATAACAACTAAGCAGCCTACGGGCATCCTTTGCAATTGCTGGCATATTTTTTCCATACAATAGGCATATTTTTTCTGCAGCACGATATATGTTGAGCGCTATAACAAAGTAATCTTCTAGGGCGTATAGGCTATTACAATTTTTTTCTACTATGCGTTCTAATTTATCCCCTGCAAGATGCCATGTAATATTTCTTCTTTTATCTGCTTTGTTACGCATGGCTTCGATTTCTTTTTTAAAAGAAAAGCCTGCATCAATACCTTTGGAAGTAGGTGCAGGTGATATCGTTTGTGTAGATCTACTATTAGACTCTTGATCAGATCCATAACCAGACTCGTCGTCAGACTCTTTGTCATACTGACCACTATAGTTATAACTAGCATTATTATTAGGTTTATAGTTATAAGGGTCATTATCCATATCATCCATACCATCAGTACTATGATTAAGTTGAGGCTCAAATTCAGCAATAGAGAAATAATTCTTTTTTATCGTATTATCTGTCTCCTTGGCGCATGCTTTAGAAGTAGATATAAGTGCAGTACCTTTAGCGTGCTTGCATTTGCCTGCTTGTAAAGATAATAGGAGAGAGAGTACAACAATAGTATGTTTAGTATAAGTCATCTTTTAAAATAAAGAAATGGCAATAAATAAGAAAATATGCAATTATAAGGCCCTGTATTTTAGTGATTTTTAATTATTAAATCAAATTATACAGTACACTGTGTAAGATTTTTTATATATGATTATGAATAATAGTAGAGTTGGTTTGTCTTTTCATTTTTTTTTAGTACCATTGAAGGTAGGCTTGTAGCAGCAAATGTTATCGTGATAGCAAAGGTTAGCAAAATGATCATACTTTGGGCTTTTTCCATAGCATAAATAGTGCTTGTTTCTTTTATAGCTTTTATCTAGCAAGCTATTAATTTGCGCTATTTTTGCTTGGCGTATAGCCATTAACAAGCCATTGATGATGATCGATTACATAATATATCGCCTTTCTTTTATAGAAAGTCAATTATATACCTACTACTTTTTAAGTTAAGTATAGGCTACTCTGGTACCGTAATGCTTTTTTCAAGTGGTTCGAATAATTGCCCTTGATTAGCCAAAAATTTAGCGCTTTAGTTGAAGTATTCAAAATCAATCTATCTGTTTGCATTTTGCTTTATCTAGGGCCTAGTTTTCTTTAGCTACTTTTTATAGGCTATAGCGGTACTCTTGCTTAAGAGGTTACAAAAATAATAAAAAACATATAAAAAAGCAAAAAACAATTATGGCCAATAAGTTGAATAACATTACATCAATTCGTAAAGGATTTATCAGTCCAAGTTTTATTTTTTCAGCCACTTATATTTTATTTAGTGGAAAAGCCTGTCCTAGTTTCTATAGTAGTAGTGCTAGTAGTGAGACAACAGATCAGCTAAACCACTCGGTCTTCCCAGCAGCAAATAATCTAGAAAATAAAGTTAACGAGACTAAGGGTCTACCACCTAAAGGTGATGCATTAGAAACAAATGCGTTTAAAAAGCTAGATAAAGCTGAACTTGATGCATTAGGCGTTACATCTTTGTCAGGTCAGGCAACACTACTAGACCTACATCTAGGTGATGCTTCATGTGGTGTTTTTGTAGTACCTGAAACTGAAGAAAGACTGCTTGTTAAGCTTCCTTCCCAAGATGGATGGACTGCTCTTTCTGAGCAAGATGAGGTGTCAGGTAAGTTGTATATGCGCTATGATACTGTTTCTGATTCCCGTATGATAAAGATGGATCCTGCTTTATTTGCGTTATTATCCAGCCAATTAAGTCAATCCACCCATAGTACGCTTCATAGTAATGTAGCATTTTGCTATAAGCCACCTCTTGGCGACAAACCTATCTTTGCAGAAGATGGCATAACATCCTCTACGATGTTTAAGAAAGATCTATATAAAAAGTTTCATACCTCTTCTACCGGTGACCTAACCTTGGCTAGCAGTAGGCTATCGATTACAGGCAGTGTATCTCTTGATAAACTTCAAGGCCTTAAAGAGGTAGGTTTCTTGTTAGTTAAAGACGACAATAGCCTGGCTAATTTGGTTAAAGCTATGTTAGCAACTGACCCAACATGGCTGGCCAAAGCAGCGGTAGCAGAGACAAAAGAATACATAATCTGCCCTGCTTCACTGGTTGGCAATGAATTAAAAGCAGATGCCTTTGATTTAGATATAAAGTCACAAGATAAGGATACAAGTTTACGCTTAGAAGGTTATGCATCAGTCTATTGCTACCTTAACTATGGAAGCTATTCTCGTCTAATCAAATTAGACAATTTAAAATTGTCCATAACCAAAGATACACAACGGTTCTATCAGCCATTTTATTCTTATACCGCTATACCTACTCCTGCTATAGTGCCATCGCAACCACCAGTTTCTAAAGAAGCAGATGGGTCTACAAAAGAGGTGAATGAATCTAAAGATGAAACGAATGGTGATCCAAAGGTTGTAAATAGTGAGCCTAATCTAATAATCAATGAACCAGTAGTAGTCGAATCTAATCAGGTTAATAGGGCAAATAAAACTATTCCACCTCTTCTAAATCCAGCACCCAGCTCTGGTCAGACTTCGTTACCTGTTTCACCACCTCCACTTACACCCACTAGTAGAAATTTTCTTGAGGCTCAAAACAGTGTAGGGGCTACTTTGACCAATAATAACAATAATTCGGTTACGCATACTAGTGAGCCATCTACAAGAGGTACAGCGCAATTTTCAACATCTTTTATGCCGGCTATAGCAGATAAGATCTTGGAGACAGTTGAAAAGGTTGAGGCTAATAATAATCCCATTAGCCAAAAGAACGCTTATGCTGACTTAAAGGAGACAATACCTATGAATGAATCTTTGTCAACAATGGTGTCAACGCCTCCACCACTGCCGCTCCCGATGTTCAATACAAATGGAGCCCCACCACCGCCGCCGATCCCAACAAAAGCGGATCTAGATGCTTTAATCCATCTAGGGAATAATAGTCGGTCTGTAACGGGCAACTTGTCTAGTGCTAAAAGTTCTGGAAACGGATCAACAGGATCAGGACCAAAAACAAATTCGATTGTGGAGGATGAAAATTTTAAAAAAAGGTTAGCGGCTAGACGGCAAGCACTAGAAGAACTAGAGGAAGGAGTAGAAACTAGTGATTCCCTGATTGATAAGAAGGTTAACAATAAGCTAGCCGCTAAAAGCGAAGCATTATCTGGAGTATCACAAACTATTAGCAATATGATACCTGAACCTTCACAACCGGTGAGCGATAGAAGGCCTGGAATCGAGTCTGATGATAGTGATGATCCTGATTGGGAGGCCTAAGTCAGTATCTCACTGGTAAAAAATGAATTTTTAAAATTACTTTTTTCTTGATAAAGAAGTAAGCAAAAAATCAAGCCCTGGTAAAAAGTTGCTGAAATCACTTCTTACAGCTGGAAAAACAGAACTTGCCCGCTGCGCGGACTTCAAACACAACTGTTTTTCTATTTCAGCTGTAATGAGTGATTTCTGATCGCAATTATTTTACAAGGGGCGTTTTTTATATATTATTATATATAATAATCAATTAAATATACCTCTTAAGTTAACGCCATTGGCTGAAGAATGACCACCATTGGCATATAAGCCGTAAGAATTTTTCTCTTACTTTTTTATCAAGAAAAAAGGTATCTATTCACCACTATGGTCAAGGGCTAGCTAAAACTAAATAAAAATGCGCCCTTATAAAAAGTTGTGAGTAGAAAACGCGCCTTACAGCTGATGAGAAAAACAGTGTGTTTGAAGCCCGCGCAGCGGGCGAGTTCTGTTTTTCCAGCTGTAAGCCGAGCTTTCAGCAGTTTTTTGCAGAGGGCTTGATTTTTTGCTTACTTTTTTATCAAGAAAAA
>NZ_JAACGG010000047.1:0-6350 GCF_022810525.1 Candidatus Cardinium sp. cByotN1 | reverse complement strand
CAGTAAAAAGTTGCTGAAAGCAGCCCTAACAGCTGGAAAAACAGAACTCGCCCGCTTCGCGGGCTTCAAACAGGCTGTTTTTCAATTTCAGCTGTGAGGGCTGCTTGCTGATCGAAACTATTTTACAAGGGGCATTTTTTTCTTTACGTACGCTGCCATAGTGGTGAATAGATACCTGCGTTATCTAGCAATAAAAACAATTGTTTATAACAAAGCTTAAAACCTTATTACAACAGCCTCTATTTAACAGCAGCAACAGCTGGTTTTACAATAGAATTGGTCCCAATATCATTTTTAAAATTAACCGTTCGGTCATGCCCTCCGGCATAAGCATCAAATACATTTAATAAGTACCAAGCAGCTGCAATTATAGCAAACAGATTTCGGGTACGCTCGCATTCTTTAATACGTTTTTGGGTAAATGCATCATTGGGCTTGGTGAGATGATCTGTAAGAAGCAAAGTTCGTTTGTGTTTATTCATCTCTTCATGTTCTAAATAGATCCTAGAGCAGACTATCACAAAGCCTAAATAAAAGCAGGGTACTTTCCAATAATCTTTATTGTAGACTTGCCCTAAACCAGGTACTACCATCGAACTAATCCAAGAACGTTGTACCATAGCTTGTGCACGCATTGCCTTATGCAACAAGGTTATTTCAGCGACCTGTTGATCTACCTTACTATTACTAGAAGAGGGCGCATTAAGCCTGTTTTCTGTAGGACCATCTAGCAACCTAGGCAGCTGAGGCATATTGTGTAAGAGCGGCTTACTCGGCAGTGTAACCTTGGCCTGAACAAGACCAGGCAAATATAGAGCCCCTACCATGATTAAAAAAAAATTATAGCGCAGTTTCATATCTTATTTTGTATTCGAAATAATAGCCACAATTCTTTTTAGTTCTTCTTCAGAATCAAATATAATTTTAATTTCTCCTTGTTTTTTCGCATCTGCTTTTATAATTACTTTTGTATTAAACTGTTGCCTCAGTTGTGTAGTTGTATCTTTTAACCTTGCTGTAAACGCAGGATTAAGTTGTGTTTTAACGGTTGGCTTTTTTAAATGGCTAGTAGTCGCTAGCCCTTGCACTAGTTTTTCTACTTCTCGTACGGAAAGCGTCTCTTCTAGGATTTTTTTCAATAAGCTTAACTGTGTTTCGGGTGTTTGAAGATTAATTAGTGCCCTGGCATGACCCATGGAAATTTTTTGGTCTCGAAGCGCAATTTGAATATCAGGAGGCAATTTAAGTAACCGAAGGTAATTATTAACCGTTGTCCTATCTTTACCAATGCGTTCGGCTAATGCCTCTTGTGTTAGTTTACAATCTGTTAGTAAACGTTGGTAACTAAGTGCAATTTCAATCGCATTTAAGGAATCACGTTGAATGTTTTCAATAAGTGCTATCTCTAGCATATGCAGATCATCTGTGGTACGTATATAACTTGGTACCTCTTCTAACCCTGCTAATGTAGCGGCACGTAGGCGTCGCTCTCCAGCTATTAACTGATAGGTCTGATTACCTACTTTTCGAACGGTAAGTGGCTGTATAATGCCATGTAATTTTATCGATTCGCTTAATTCATTTAGCGTTTCCTGGTTAAAGTCTTGGCGAGGTTGAAAAGGATTGATGGCAATGGATGAAATCTTGATCATTTTAAAAAAACGTTCAGTAGTATCAAAAGATGCTTCTGAATGTGCTCCCTGCAATAGGGCACTTAGGCCTCGACCTAGAACACGATTTCCTTTTGTAGGCTGCATAGTTTCATCATTTACATTATTGCTTATCTCTACTAGTAATCTCTTCAGCAAGGCTAAGGTAGCTAACGGCTCCTTTACTATCGGCATCATAAATAATAGCAGGCATCCCAAAGCTTGGTGCTTCACTTAGCTTAATATTTCTTGGAATAATGGTTTCAAATACCATGCTTTGAAAATGTTTCTTGACTTCTGCTACAATTTGGTTGGCTAGGCGAAGCCTAGCATCATACATGGTCATTAATATGCCTTCTATTTCTAAGTTAGGATTTAAACGAGATTGAATAATTTTAGTTGTATTTAAAAGCTTGCCTAGCCCCTCTAATGCAAAATATTCACACTGAACCGGTATAATTAAAGAATCTGCAGCCGTTAGTGCATTGATGGTAATCAAACCTAAAGAGGGCGCACAATCTACTACGATATAATCGTAAGTTGGCCTTATAGCTTTTAAGGCTTCTCTGATACGGCCTTCTCTATTCTGAAAGTTTACCATTTCTACTTCTGCACCAACTAAGTTGATATGAGAGGGTAAAAGATCCAGATTAGCTATACTAGTTGATTGAATTAATAGTTTAGGATCTACTGCTTCCACAATACACTCGTAGATGCTATGTTCGACTTCTTCGGGCTTAATACCTACACCAGAAGTTGCATTTGCTTGTGGATCAATATCAATAAGCAAAGTTTTTTTTTCTAATATAGCAAGACTTGCTGCCAGGTTTATAGCAGTAGTTGTTTTACCAACACCACCTTTCTGATTGACAATCGCTACGATTTTTCCCATAAACATTGCGATTTATTCGCATAAATTTTAAACTAATCAGATCTATTTGAAATAAAACGATAGCATGATTGTGAACTAGGTATGCTGCGCAATTTATAAGAGACACGAAGGGCAAAATCAGAACGTAATTAGCATGTACGTAAAGATTGACGCACCGGATTGACGTGCAAATTACCAGCAACAATAAGGTTTCGCAAGGAATCTAGTACTAGAGTACTAAATAACACACTGACAATCAAGCTATAAACTGATCTTATTACAATAGGAATATTACATTAATATTGTGCTGCTTCTCCAATCTATGAAAAAATAAAAATATATCAAAAAGTATCCTTGTAAAGGATACTAAACGGGTTGTATTTTCGTACGTGGTATTAGGACAATGGGCTACACAAAGGGTACTTTTTATGGATAAACCTTGCAGAAGGCTTCTTAGAAACCTTATTATCTATTATCTTCCTAAGTAGACCATTAAAATAGAAATATCAGCTGGACGTACACCACTAATCCGCGAAGCTTGCCCCAAGGTAGCAGGTCTTTTCTTTTGAAGTTTTTCTAATGCTTCTGCAGAGAGTGCTTTTAGCGCTAAATAATCAAAATCACTTGGAATGGTATAATGTTCCAATCGTTCTATTTTCTCTACCAGTTCCTTTTCTTTGAGAAAATAACTTTCATATTTAATCTGAATGATGACTTGTTCAAGGATTTCTGCTTCATAAGTAGATAATACATTGCTTTCCTGTTTATCTAATAAAAGCAGGCTGTTAAGGTCAACTTCTGGCCTCTTTAGTAATGTATAAGAAGATTGTACTTCATCTACTAAGCTTGTACCTACTGTGGCTAATATTGGGTTAATAATCGATGGTTGTATTTTCCATTGCTTTAAAAAATCAAAAACAGATGCCATCTCTTCTTTCTTTTTATATACTTTTTGAAGTCGTTCATCACTAGCCAATCCTATAGCATGTCCCGATTCTGTTAAGCGGAGGTCTGCATTATCTTGTCTGAGTAAAATCCGAAACTCAGCCCGAGAAGTAAACATTCGATAGGGTTCTTCAGTACCCTTGCCTACTAAATCATCTATTAAAACGCCAATATAGGCCTGAGACCTTTTAAATACGACTGGGCTCAATCCATTAATTTTTCTATAGGCATTGATCCCTGCCATTAATCCTTGACAGGCAGCTTCTTCATAACCAGTAGTGCCATTGATTTGGCCTGCAAAGTAAAGATTTTGAATCAATTGAGTCTCTAGTGTATAGTGTAATTGGGTAGGAGGGAAATAATCATATTCAATGGCATAACCAGGGCATATCATTTTTGCTTTTTCAAAGCCAACTATAGCCCTTAACATCTTGAATTGAATGGCTTCTGGCAATGAAGTAGATAATCCATTGACATATACTTGAATAGTATGCCAGCCTTCTGGTTCCACAAAAATTTGATGCCGCTCTTTATCTGAAAACCTATGCACCTTATCTTCTATGGAAGGACAATAACGAGGACCCGTGCTTTGAATTTGACCATTATAGATGGGGATATCTGCTAAATTATCTTTAATAAGATTGTGGACTATTGGGTTAGTATAAGTAATATAGCAACTTTTTTGTTGAGTAAGAGGGGTTGTATCTAAAAACGAAAACTTGCCTGGTAGCCGATCACCTGGCTGTTCCTCCATTTTCGTATAATCTAATGTTCTGCTATCTACACGAGGAGAGGTGCCTGTTTTCATTCTACCTGTTTGAAAACCCAGGGTTTTGAGTTGTTCAGTAATACCCGTGGCAGCTCGTTCTGCAGAACGACCACCGGCCATTTTCTTTGCACCAATATGAATGATTCCATTTAAAAATGTTCCATTGGTTAAAATAACTGCTTGGCTCTTTATCGTAATACCTAGTGCAGTTTGAACACCTCTTACTATTCCCTTTTCTACCAATAATGAGACCACCATATCTTGCCAAAAATCTAAATTAGGCAATGATTCAAGTGCCCTTTTCCAACACTCCGAGAATAACCTACGATCATTTTGAGTCCGAGGACTCCACATCGCTGGCCCCTTTGAGGTGTTTAACATTCTAAACTGGATGGTCGATTGATCTGCTATGATGCCAGAAAATCCCCCCAAGGCATCTATTTCTCGAATAAGCTGCCCTTTGGCGATTCCTCCCATAGCTGGATTACAAGACATTTGCCCAATTGTCTGTAAGTTCATAGTGATCAGCAAAACCTTAGCACCTAGCTTAGAAGCAGCTGTAGCCGCTTCACAACCCGCATGGCCACCCCCTACTACAATAATATCGTATTCAAGCAACATAGATTTAAAAATGTTTCACGTGAAACACTCAGTTCATTTCTTCAAATAAAGAGTCAAGCGATTTGTTTAGTAAATGATATCAAATTAAGAAAGAGCCTAGTACTCTATCCATGATTTACTAGCTTCTGATATGACAAGCAAAGTTTCTATTCAGCTCTCACCCACGGACATAGGCCTACAAAAGAAACTGTATACTATCCAATTTCTTAGAAGCACTGTAGTAGGCATGCAGAATAAAGACCAAAGACCCGCTATAAATAGCTGGAAGAGATCATTGTAACAACTTACTCAGGAATTGGGTTTTTTGTCTACTTTTTAGTCAAGCAAAAATTAAGCTTAAAAGCCTTTGAACATAGCAACACTATAGGGTAGCTGGTTGCTTTACAAGAAGCTTACGGCTAGGAAAGAAAAATGAAATTTCAGAGGCAGCTGTTTGATCTGAGTCTGATCCATGAATTGCATTGTAATCGATAGAAGTAGCAAATGCTTTTCTAATAGTACCCTCAACTGCTTCTGCTGGATTGGTAGCGCCCATTAGTTTGCGTAGATCTACAACTGCATTATCTTTTTCTAATACCATAGCCACTATAGGGCCCGAAGCAATGAAGCTACATAAGTCTTTATAAAAAGGACGATCCGAATGTACTACATAAAAATTCGCTGCAACGATTTGGGGTAACTGCAGCATAGACATGGCTATGATAGAGAAACCTGCTTTTTCTATCATAGCAAGAATAGAGCCAATATGATTGGCACGAACAGCGTCAGGTTTAATCATTGAAAATGTGTACTTTCCTTGCATTTTATACATTTAATTAAGTGTTGATTTCAAGGGAGCTATACCCGGTAGTTAGTCACTATAGAAATTGTTATTTTCTAAGTAACTTAATTATTTATCCTACTTTAGAGCAGGTTGAATTTTACATTCAAGCAAATTTGCTCCAAATATTATGCAGCAAACAAATATAATACTTTTTAGCCCTTGGCCAAGCATTGTATAGGGTCCTTTCGTGTCTATCGTTGTTTTTATATAGGTTTTGCTTCCTAACTCAAATTTTGGCTGTTGTGACGACTATATAACAAAAGTCTCAAAAGAAGAGAGCGTATTTTTAGATCAGATTATTGGTGGCTATTCAGCTAATAGCGTCTACTTAATAGATATGTATCCGTTCACGCAATGGCGTCAACTTAAGGAATTTATAATTATTTTTATTTGATTATAAGTATTTTTATCTTACTTTTTTCTTGATAAAAAAGTAAGCAAAAAATCAAGCGCTGGTAAAAAGTTGCGGAAAGTGCCCCTTACAGCTGGAAAAACAGGAACCTCCCTGCAATCTATCCCGGCAACTGTTTTTCTTTTCAACTGTAAACTGCGCTTTCTGATCGCACTTTTTTCCATGTGCGCGTTTTTTTCCTAACATAAGCCATAGTGGTGAACGGAAACCTAGTAAAAAGTTTTTTTATTTCGCTTTTTGCTTGATCAAAAAGTGGACAA
>NZ_JAACGG010000046.1:0-6264 GCF_022810525.1 Candidatus Cardinium sp. cByotN1 | reverse complement strand
TTACAAGGGGCGTTTTTTTTCTTTACGTACGCTGCCATAGTGGTGAATAGATACAATATTAGAGCTGTAAAAACAGAGCCCACCCGCTGTGCAGGTTCAAAACAAGCTATTTTTTCTAATCAGCTCTAATACATGATTGGTAATTAAAACTATTTTACAAGGGGCGTTTTTCCTAGAACCGCCATAACCTTGCATGCGTACCATTCTTTTAGGTAGTGGAGTAGGCTGGAATGTAGTTTATGGCCTGAAACCTGCCTAAGGTTTGGTCCCATTGCCAACAAAAATGGGTTATGCCGTTTGTTAGGAGTAAATGAGCTGCAGCAAGCTGTCGATGGTATGCTATCACCTGTCCTAATGTTTCGTTTGTAAGTGTGATGTAAGGCGCTTTGCATTCTACAACCATTTGTACCCTACCCAACTGATCGCATAATATAATATCAGGCCTATAATAACCTGATGCGCTATATATTCTTTTCTCTAAACAACACAATCCCTTCGGGTAAGAAAGATAATGAATTAAATAATGCAATATATGTTGACGTACCCATTCCTCTGGCGTGAGTAACACATATTTTTTACGCACTAAATCTAAAATATAGGTTTTATCTAACTTTTTTTTGGTCTTATAATCAAATGAAGGTAATGTAAGTGGCATCATACAGACCTATTTATCTATTTTTCTTGCCTGTCCGGCAACACCAAGCGATAAGAAAAGACAAATAAGCTATCAGTGACATAATCACTACAATCCAAGGTCCAGTAGGCATAGAAGGAATCAGATAGGAAAAAAAGGTGCCAGTTAAAGAAGCAAACAAAGCAATCAACATAGCAAACAAGATAACGTAAGCCATATTAGCTGTCCAAAATCGCGCCGTAGTAGCTGGTGTAATGAGCATAGCACTCATTAAAACTACGCCTACCGCTCTTATGCCCATTACAATGGCAAGTACCATTAAACTGGTAAATAAAAAATCTATTTTTTTAACAGGGACGCCTATCGATTGAGCAAAAAGACGATCAAAAGCAATCAGCATAAATTCTTTAAAAAATAGGCATACAATTAAAATTATGATTAAGCTCAATAACACTAATAAAACAACATCTTCTCGTAGTAAAGTGGCTGCACTGCCTAATAAAAATGACTTTAATCCACCTTGACTGGCTTGCCCACTATGTTGCAGGATAGATAGCAAAAAACTCCCCAAACCAAAAGCTACGGAAGCCACAATAGCAATAGCAGCATCTTGCTTGATTTTTGAGTGGGTTATTATTTGATCAATCGCTATAGAGGCTAACCAACCTGTAATAAAAGCGCTGATAATAAGCCAGATAGAGTTTTTTTCTCCGGTTAAAAAAAAGGCTAAACAGCTACCAGGCAGTACGGCATGGGCAATGGCATCACTAATTAAGGTTTTTCTTTTTAAAAGCGCAAATGCACCAATTATAGCGCTACTGGTACTCAGTAAAATCGTTCCTAATAGTACGTTGCGGACATTTGGATCAGAGAAAGAAAAAAAATCTTGAATAGCGCTCATCATCTATAAAATTATTTCTTTATTACTTGTATAGCTGTTGGTTCAAAAGCGTGCTCAATAAAGTATGTTTAATTTTTTTCTTCCTAAAAAACAGCCCAAAAATCAAACTCTCAGCCAATAGTTGCAAGCGTTCTAAAGCATAGCATCAACTCAAGGATGACCACCATTGGTAAATTTAAGCCATAATGAATTTTTATCTTACTTTTTTCCTGATAAAAAAGTAAGCAAAAAATCAAGCCCTGCGCCAAAATTGGCTACCATCATAGCTTACAGTTGGAAAAACAGCTCCCCCTTGCGCCCCTGCCTGCAACTGTTTTTTTATCTGGTGAGTTATGCTTGCTGATCGTAAATTTTGACAATAGGCATTTTAAAAAATGCTATTATATTAATAATCAAATAAATATGATATTTGAGTTGACACCATAGCGCGTTATAATATACTTAATTGTAACGAAAAACTAGTTTGGTAATGGCTAGCAGATTTATTTGTATTTTTGGACCATATCACTGGTTCTTTAAGCCCAAATCATATGAAAAATTTAACAAACCGTCCATCACATCGGCCATTTATTTTAGCTATTGAGGGGGTAGACTTTTCTGGAAAAACGACTTTAGCGCATCAAATACAGTCTAGCTTAAGGAGCCAATCATATCGTGTAAAGCTGTTACATGATCCTAAAGGTAGTAAAAATGCAACCATAATTTGGAACACTATTTTAGACCTTAAAAAAAACAATGGAGCAGCTATTACAGAACTTTTTCTCTTTGTAGCAGCACGTCATGAACTGATCCAAAAAGAAGCATTAGCCTCTGATGTTGATGTGATCATTTTTGATCGATTTATTTTTTCTACTATAGCTTATCAATTAACCAATCAACCTGATTATTGGGAACCTTTTTTAACTACACATCGTGTTTTTTCTGGTTTAATGCCAGATCTATGTATATACTGTGATATCGATTTGCATCACTTCCAATTGCGTAACCAAACCCGAAGCAAACAGGATGCGTTTGATGCCATATCCCAACAGCGTTTTGAAGCCATTAAACAGGCTTACGAACAAGCCTTTCAGCGCAAGATATGTCCTTATTTTCGAATTAGTCAGCAGGATAATGATTTTTCAGCATTAATCAAAACTATTATAGCGCATCTGGCGAGCCAAGAAACAGACTTAAAGTCAATCTAAATCAGACTTATTAGATGGTTATTGATACATGAAAAATAGGCGCTTCTCTTTGGATTCTATTATATTTTTTCCTAAATTTATTTTCTGCCCTGGCAAATTAGTGCGCTCCCGTTTTCATACTAGATTTCTTGTAAAACCTATTTGTGATGAGCAATTTTTAAGGCCAAGTGCAAGTCGAGCATGGCAGCATATTTAATCTATTTCAGGAGTATAAATAAGCTTCGGTACCAAAGTTGCGATTAGAAATAGGCTTTGCCATAACGCTATTATCCTTTGCACTACTACCTAGATAAAGCTCTTCTTGAACAACTATGATTGATTTAAACCGATTACCTAACCTGCAAAAAAATCCAAAGCATATTGGTATTATTATGGATGGAAATGGCAGATGGGGAAAAAAAGAAATAGGCGATAGATCTTATGGGCATAAAAATTCCAAGAAAGCGGTCAGTGAGGCCATAACTGGATGCTTAGAGCAAGGTATCTCTTTTTTAACCCTCTATGCTTTTTCTACTGAAAATTGGGACCGACCGCAACAGGAAATAGCTACTATTTTTCAAGTCATTTATCAAGGTATTACTGAGCATGTGAACCTTTTTTCTGAACATAATATTAAATTTCGTGTTGTAGGAGATACAACAGGCATCCCTAGTTTTTGTTGGCATAAACTAAAAGAGATAATAGACCTTACAAAAGATAATACAAAGCTACACTTAACGGTTGCCATCAACTATGGAGGAAAAGCAGAAACCGTGGCTGCTTCTGAGGCTATCGTAAATGATTTTTTGATTAAAATAGTCGATGAATTTCTAAATAAAGGCTTCAATCGTAATGTTCGTTTCGAGACTTTTATGCAGTTTGCAAATGATTACCGAGCTAAAATTACACCAACTACCTATAAGCAATATTTAAGTACCGGTCACTTGCCTGATGTTGACCTCTTGATACGTACAGGTGGCAAGAAACGCATAAGTAATTTTTTGCCTTGGCAATGTGCTTATTCAGAGCTCTATTTTACAGATTTATATTGGCCCGCCTTCAAAAAAAAACATTTAATGGAAGCTTTAAGCTTCTTTCAAGAACAGCAGCGCAATTTTGGTAGTGTTGCCTAAAATAGGACTGAACGAATACTATATAAATTATTTGTTTATGCAAGCCTTAAAAAAGGCTATTTATTTTAGTCCCTCTCAATATGCTTAATTATACAGAAACTAATATCCGTTCCCTCGATTGGCAAGAACATCTTCGATTACGTCCTGGTATGTATATTGGCAAATTGGGCGATGGTAGCTTACCAGATGATGGCATCTACATATTACTTAAAGAGGTTATTGATAATAGTGTAGATGAATTTGTAATGGGATATGGAAAAAAAATTGAGATAAAAATAACTGATGACCATCAGGTTGCTGTTCGGGACTTTGGCAGAGGTATTCCATTAGGTAAAGTAGTAGACTGCGTGGCTAAGATTAATACAGGGGGCAAATATGATAGCCAAGCTTTTCAAAAGTCGGTAGGTTTAAATGGGGTAGGTATCAAAGCGGTTAATGCCCTTTCATCCTATTGTAAAGTACAATCTTTTCGAGATGGTTTAACCAAATCAGCTACTTTTTCTGCTGGTGTGCTTGTAGAAGAATCGGAGATGCTGCCCACTAATGAACCCAACGGAACCTATGTTGTATTCAAACCAGATAGTGCTATTTTTAAAGCATTCGCTTTTATACCTGAATGGATAGAAGAACAAATAGCCCATTACACTTTTTTAAACACAGGGCTTGTTTTTAACCTAAATGGTAAGAAATACCATTCTCGAAATGGTCTCTTAGATTTATTACAAGCTAAAACAGCAGCTCAAAGCTATGCTTACCCCATTATGCATTTTAAGCAGCAAGATATTGAGCTATCACTAACCCAGCATCATACACTTTCTAGCGAGGTTTATTATTCCTTTGTTAATGGCCAGTTTACCCCTCAAGGAGGTGTCCATTTAAATGCTTTAAAAGAAGCTATTGTAAAAACAGTACGAGAATTTTATAAAAAAGAATTTGACGCAGCAGATATCCGCGCAGGATTAATCGTTGCACTTTCTATTAAGGTGCAAGAACCTATTTTTGAATCCCAAACCAAAACAAAGCTTGGTTCACAGCAGATGAGTCCCGAAGGCCCCACCATTCGTAGTTTTATTATGGCTTTTATCAAAAGCGAATTAGATAATTATCTACATAAAAATCCCTCCATAGCCCAAATAATACAAAAGCGTATTCTACAATCTGAACGTGAACGTAAAGAAATAGCTGGCATTAAAAAGCTGGTCCACGAAAAAACCAAAAAAGCTAATTTACATAATAAAAAACTGCGGGACTGTCGTGTTCATTTTAATTCTAAAGATCCTAATAGGCTTCATAGTACTATTTTCATTACAGAAGGTAATTCTGCAAGTGGTTCTATTACTAAATCTCGTAACGTGGCCACACAAGCTGTATTTTCATTGCGGGGTAAACCACTAAACTGCTTTGGACAATCTAAAAAGCTGGTTTATGAAAATGAAGAATTCAATCTCTTACAGCATGCTTTAAATATTGCTAGTGGAATAGATGGGTTGCGTTATAATAAAATCGTTATTGCTACGGATGCAGATGTAGATGGTATGCATATCCGGTTGCTTATATTAACCTATTTTTTACAGTTTTTTCCAGAACTAGTCCATAGTGGTCATCTGTATATACTCGAGACGCCTCTTTTTAGGGTACGTAACAGAAAAACTACCCATTATTGTTATAACGAACAAGAGAAAGAGCGTGCCATAAGGTCACTGGGTGCACAGCCTGAAATTACTCGTTTTAAGGGGCTAGGAGAGATATCTCCTGATGAATTTGCCCATTTTATAGGGACAGCTATTCGATTAATTCCTGTAACACCAGCTGCCAATAGCGGTTTAGAAGATTTGTTAGCCTTTTATATGGGAAAAAATACGCCAGAAAGGCGTAGTTTTATTATTGATAATCTTAAGATAGAGGAAACGCTACCTAGTATCTAGTGTAAATGTGGTCTCGGCAGGAATCGAACCTGCATCAAAAGTTTAGGAAACTTCTATTCTATCCGTTGAACTACGAAACCAGTATCCATTTAGCCCTCACCTACGGAGGTAGCTTTTAGAACTGGAAAAACAGAACGCATCCGCTAGGCGGGCTCAAACAAGCTGTTTTTCTATTTCGGCTGTAAGGGCACTTGCTGATCACAACTATTTTACAAGGGGCGTTTTGGGGTCCAATGTTGCTACAGTAGTGAATAGATAAGTAACAATCACATTGCTTTTAAAAATATGTTAATCAGCTGATTCCTTCAGTTGACGCCATTGTCCATTGCGTGGTATGGTACCGCTAAGCAAAAACGCGCCTTTAAATATATTTGCTAATTTAGGTGATTATTCACTTTTTTTCAACTTTACCTCACATCATCCTGCCTTAGAACCATACAGCTAGAAAGGTATCCATTTTGTTTTATGAAAAGCTGCGCAAAAAAAATCGTTTCCGTTCACCACT
>NZ_JAACGG010000045.1:0-2696 GCF_022810525.1 Candidatus Cardinium sp. cByotN1 | reverse complement strand
AAAAACAGCCTGTTTGAAGCTCGCGAAGCGGGCGAGTTCTGTTTTTCCAGCTGTGAGGGCTGCTTTCCGCAACTTTTTACCCAGGGCTTGATTTTTTGCTTACTTTTTTATCAAGAAAAAAGTAAGATAAAAAAGACTTATAATCAAATAAAAATTACTTAAGTTGACGCCATTGCATGAACAGATACAATATTTTTAGGATCGCTAAAATAGCCTTAACTATTATCCAATGATCTTGTGATAGTTTTGCGCAAGTCGTTTTCACGTTCAATATCAGAGTCTAGGTTGCCATACGACTCTAGTAGATCACATACATCTAAACAAACCAGTTGCATGAGCATCTTAACTTCCTTTTTATGAATCTGCAAAAACTTTCTTTTTCAATAGAAGGACAGTCACGTTTTTTAGGAGCATGGATGAGCCTTTAATAAAGATGGCAACTATATTAGGGTATAACAATCATATAGGGCTAAATAATTATCTTAGAAAGATGCGTAGGATCAAGTAATAGGATAATCCATATATTAAGGTGCTACTTATGGTAACTTCATATAATTATAATATGGAGTGTATGGTTTTAAATGTTCCAATAGCATGATGAAAAAATTACCAATTGGGGTTAGTAACTTCCATAAGTTGGTATCTAACGATTACCTGTTTTGTGATAAAACAGCTATGATAGCTGATCTATTGAATAAAGGAGATGAAGTTATCTTAATTACCCGTCCTAGACGTTGGGGCAAGACACTTAATATGTCTATGTTGCAACATTTTTTTTCGCTAGAGGTTAATGGGATACCTACAGCAGGTTTGTTTGATGATTTAGCAATTAGCAAGTTAGAAGGTGGTAAATATATTAAGCAATATCAAGGAAAGTATCCGGTTATTATGATAAGCTTTAAGGATGTGAATGCCAGTAACTTTGAAGATGCTTATAATTCGGTTTATGAGTTGATACTAGAGGTCTATAGTGTTTATCCTTATTTATTCACAAGTGACCAAGTTAATGAACTCCAGTTACAGCAATTATATGTTATTCGAAATAGAGAAGCTAGTCAACAAGCATTAGAAAAGTCTTTCAAACTCCTGAGTCAATGCCTCTATCAACACCATAGTCAAAAAGTTTATATTCTCATAGATGAATATGATACGGCATTAAATAAAGCTTATGGCAATCAAGCATACTTGAAATCCATGGTCGCATTTATGCGTAATCTATTCAGTGCTGCTTTAAAAGACAATGATTACTTAGAAAAAGGGGTATTAACGGGCATATTACGTGTTTCTAAAGATAGCATGCTCTCTGGATTGAATAACCTAAAAACTTATACCCTTCTAGATCAAGGTTATAGCAGTCACTTTGGTTTGAGCGAAATAGAAGTTCAAGACTTATTTACCAAACAAAATCTTGCTACTTGTCTGGATCAAGTAAAAAGTTGGTACAATGGCTATAGGGTAGGAGATTTAGTTATGTATAATCCATGGTCTATTATTTATTGTTTGAGTGAAGAGGGTTGCTTTGATCTCTATTGGGTTAATACGGGCAATAATGATTTAATCAAGCAACTGATTCTTTCTTCTAATGAGAGCATTAAAGAGCAATTCGAAAAATTGATGCAAGGAGAAGCATTAATGGTATCTATTGATAAGCATCTTGCTTTTGATCTACTCAATAGAAATGAAACTTCTTTCTGGAGTCTTTTACTATTTGCCGGCTATTTGACTTGGGAAAAAAGTATTTTAAGTAGAAATAGTGATTTATATGATTGTGTAGTTAGGGTTCCCAATAATGAAGTACGCAGACTCTACAATCGCTTTTTTGAGGAATGGTTGCTTAGTAAGTTTCCTAGTCAGTCTAGGTATGATACTTTTTTAAATCATCTGCTAGTGGGTAAAGTAAATGAATTTACAAAAGATTTAAGTGCTTATCTCCTAAAGAGTGTTAGTTTTTTTGATACTACTTCTGCTAAGCAAGACGAAAGCTTCTATCATGGTTTTGTCTTAGCGATGCTGGCTAGTATCAGTGATAGATACTATATACATTCTAATCGAGAAAGTGGTTTGGGGCGTTATGATGTGCTATTGATTCCCAAAGAAGATGCAAAGGCGTTGTTGTTGGAGTTCAAGCAGGTACGTAAAGAAAAAGAACTGGAAAATGCAGCAAAGTTTGCTTTAGAAAAAATCCAAAATCAATCTTATCATACTGAATTATTACAGCATCGTCATGTAAAGGAAGTAGTAGAAGTAGGTATTGCTTTTTCTGGTAAGTCAGTTGTAGCGGCTTATGGTACCTATGATTTGATTCTCAAGAAAGCTGAACCAGTCAATTTAACTAGTAAATATGGTCAAGAAAAGTGGTAGCAAGAGATTAATTTGTCTGTGATAGATATTTTTTTACAGCTGACTTATAAGATTAAATTTAAACTACTATGTCTAATATTACGATTACGTTATAGAATTATATAATGGACTAGTTTCTTGGGACATTTTTTTCTTACTTTTCTTACTTTTCTTACTACTAATTCAAATGGCAAATCTTCTATGTCATTGCCTATCTTATTATTTCCGTTCACCCAATGGCGTCATCTTAAAGAACTTTTAATTATTTTTATTTGATTATAAGTTTTTTATCTTACTTTTTTATCTCGCAAAAAGTAGCTTTAAAAAATTCATTTTTTACCAGTTTCAGGAACAGA
>NZ_JAACGG010000044.1:0-734 GCF_022810525.1 Candidatus Cardinium sp. cByotN1 | reverse complement strand
TTAAGTTGATGCCATTGGCTGAACAGATACTTTTGCTTACTTTCTTATCAAGAAAAAAATAAGATTAAAAATTCCTTAAGTTGCCGCCATTACCTGAACAAATATGTAAATTCTTGCAAACCATGAAATAAAAGTACCAACCATATAATAAAAAGAAGTAATGACACAAAGACCTACATTTGATGCCATTTTTATGTCCTTGGCCATTCAGTTAGCCCAACGCTCACACTGTGTTAAAAAGAAAGTAAGTGCTGTATTAACAAAAGACACCCGTATTATTTCTATAGGATACAATGGGCCTCCATCAGGTGCTTATAATTGTGATGAGATATGGCCTAAAACAGGTTGTGCTAGGAATATAAAAGGTAGTTGTTCCTTAGCGATTCATGCAGAACAAAATGCGCTGCTGTATGCCTTAACCAATCATATCAATGTACGAGATAGTCTGCTTTATATTACCCTTTCCCCTTGTCTCCCTTGCGCCCGTATGATATTTAGTACAGGTATTAAAAAAGTGATATACAAAGACTCTTATGCGGCTTATAAAAACCTAGATCAGGAAGAAGGGTTAAATTTTTTACAAGAGTTTGGTGTTAAAGTAGAACAATATGACCCCTACGCCGCAGTATAGCTTTAAATGATAGTCTGTGGTTCAGTCAACCTTGTTGAGTAGAGATGGTTTCCGTTCACCACTATGGCTTATGCTAGTAAAAAAACGCGCCCTTTGAAAAAAG
>NZ_JAACGG010000043.1:0-1087 GCF_022810525.1 Candidatus Cardinium sp. cByotN1 | reverse complement strand
CTGGTCGCAACTATTTTACAAAGGGTGTTTTTTTATATATTATTATATATAATAATCAATTAAATATACTCCTTAAGTTGATGCCATTGGGTGAACGAAAACGTGTTTTTACGCTTTGTTTGTAAGTAGCTTGACCACAGTACTGAATGGATACTTTTTATAACCGGTGTTATAGCTGATGGATGCATTGAATTCCCGCGCTTTTATCACTTTGCTCAACAAATCACCTTATGGAGTTAGACAAAATAGATAAACATATTTTAAATATTCTTCAGGCTGATGCAAAAATCACCAATGCGGCACTTGCGCAAACAATCAATCTCTCTCCTGCTGCCACGCTTGAACGGGTAAAAAAGTTAGAACAAAATGGCATTATCAAAAAGTATATTGCAGCAATAGATTATCCACAGTTAGGTTTTTACGTTCATCTAATTGTTGGTGTGCGTCTGCAGAAAATCACGGCTGAAAATATCAAGGTATTTAAACTTACGATTGATAAAATCGCATCCATTATTACTTGTTATCAAGTAATAGGGGAATTTGATTTTATCTTACTGGTCCATTCTCAGGATATAGCTAGTTACCAAATAGTGGTCATAGAAAAACTCTATATGTTGTCTATAGTTGACCATCTAAAAACTTTATCAGTTACCCAAATACTTAAAGATAAACCGCTCTACTTATAAGTTTGCTTTCAGTACTATGTCAAGTAAATTTGTTACAGGTGGCATAACTGTGTTAGCTAGGAAAACCAATATCAGATCTGTTTGCTGGGTCAATTAGTAAAAGCATATATTGCCAACTTGGCATAGCTAAGTTGCCAGAAGAATAGTACTCACCTCTTTACTTATAGAAGCTTCTGTATATCGGATCTTGCTAACCCAGTCAGGAAGGTAATATCTTCTAGCCTATACCCATTTTTAACCATAGATTGAGCTATTTCTAATTTCCCTTCTAATTTCCCTTCATTTCTAGCTTTTTCTCTAGTATTAGCTTCTATTCTGAGCCATTTTAAGTGATCTTCGTAAGCCATTCTTTCCTGATCGGTAAAGTTCATGGTGTCTAACAGATGCAAGGCTTTCTTAAG
>NZ_JAACGG010000042.1:0-11175 GCF_022810525.1 Candidatus Cardinium sp. cByotN1 | reverse complement strand
GTTTGTCTATTTCAGTTGTGAGGGCTGCTTTCTGATCGCAACTATTTTACAAGGGGCGTTTTTTTCTTTACGGACGCTGCCATAGTGGTGAACGGATACAAAAAAGCAAGCAAAAAATTAAGGCTTCCGTAAAGAGCTGGAGATCAGTGCCCTGTGCAGCTAGGAAAATAGAACTGGCCCGTTACACAGGCCTCAAACAAGCTTGCTTTTTTATTTCGGCTGTAAAGGGCACTTTCTCAATCGCAACTATTTTACAAAGGGCATTGGGGGTTTATGTCTGCCACAGTAGTGAATAGATACAACTTTTTAAGACTTAAGCACTGCTCTTATTTGCTTTACCTATGTTTTTTATGAAAGCATTCAGCTGTTCTTCATAATTAAATGCATTATCCTGCTTGTATTTTTCTTCTATTGCTTTACCTACGCTATTAATAAAATCATTTATATCTTGCTCACAACGCGTGCGATGTTTGTTTATATACTTTTCTACATCCTCAAATACACTTGCTATAAAGGATTTAAAATCACTAATGTGATACAACCTATAAGTGGACTTAATTAATAAGGTCATAAAATACTCCCCTTTGTTATTTTTTATAAAGGGGTCTGCACCATGTTCTATTAAACGTCTTATGAAAGCCGTGTGGAACCTTTTGGCTGCTAGCATCAAGGCGGTATCTCCATTATTATTTTTTGCATTTTTTTCATCCAGGTCTGCCCTTTCCACAAACCAGTCCCAAAATCGTCTGGTATATTCGGGATAAGTTTTTCCAGAATCATTAGAAGAAAGCTCACTACCTTTTTGCGTTAGATGCATTAAAAGCGTGAAACCATGCGAATCTCTTGCATCTTTATGTAGGCGTGCATTTCTCCAAACTTCGATTGCTTCTTCTTTAGACTTATAAAGAGCTTTATGCATTTTATCCAAAAACTCTTCACTTAAAACCATGGAAGGCTGAACTGATCCTGTAGTAATACTAGAACAATCTTTTTCTTTAGATGAGCTAACTTGTGAAATAGGTCCGGTATCTCCAGTTTGGTCCATATAGGTTTGTCCCGTGTTGACACAAGAAGATAAGGTGCTCAAGCTGAATAGTCCAACCGATAGGGCTACTTTGTAGTCTACATGCTTTTTCATAGTATGAGATATTTAATGATATATTTAATTTAATGATATGGTATAATTACCACCGCCAATCCTTTGCTATTTATACTGATGCTACCTGGGCGATTGAATCATAACCTTATCTATTTTCTACTTATTTACCTTTTATAAGGCAAAAAGCTTTAAAGCATTACAATTAATAAGGATTGCTACTAACCAATTTTTTAAATTGGAAATATATATTAATAGTGCAAAAAAATAAATAGAATTGCAAACAAGTTGGATTATAAAATATAATATGGATCAATATGCAATCCTTTACTTCTCTGCTATGTTAGCTAACATGCTAACCACTACTATATGACCTCGTTTACGTGCTATATTACTGGTTTTGAGTATGCTTTGTTTAGTATCAAACACACTGGTGATATGGGTATTTTAACATTAGCCTATCAGATTCAAAAGCATAGCCCAACTATTCAACTTCAACCTAGCATCATTCATAAAACTGAACATAGAGATCAATAACAAAGTTTAAGTCTCTATTCAAAAGAGGAGATTAATAATATAGAAGATATGTTACAAGCACAAAATACAGTTTACAAAGATGAACAGAAAAACAGTTTAGTGAGAGGGTTGGTAGAGATGGTTTCTGTTTTTCTATCTGTAAGCTGTACTTTACACCCATTTTTGCACAGGCCTTGATTTGTTTTTCTTTTTAATCAGGCAAAAAGAGAAAAGGATAGTGCTGCTTATCAAATAAAAACTATTCGATTTGCTTCAATTAAAGCGATTAGCCAGACAGATAGTTGTACAAGTAGTTTTTTCTCTTTTTTAAGCCAGAAATTGTCATAGACATACTTAATCTTTAACAGACGCAGCAATCTGCTTTTTTCCTTGAATTAGAACATAGTCGGCAACATTCATAATCTTAGTTAACCATTCGCTCCTTATGACATCTTGATCTTTAGCAATTTGTTTTACTATGTCTGGCTCCGGTATAGATTTCTTCTCAGGGTAATGGTTGTCCAAATGTTCCTGAAAGATTTTTTCGACTACCATCATGGAAGTCTTACTAGGAACACCTTTAGAAAGTCTTATCCAATCAGAACTAAAGTCTTTCAAAGCATGATAAGCAATATTTATATAATTTTCATTTGACAGCGTACTAACCTTGTGGTTACACAATTGTTTCAAGATCAGAGCATTAATTTCTGTTATAACTCCTATAGAAAAGGCTACAATATCGATAGAAGCACTTTTTTCATCTAAGCGGATAATCTGCTCTATAGCAGCCTTGCTGTACTCAGCACTTTTAACTATTTCTTTAATTATCTCTTTTCTCACACTAGTACCATCTTGAATGGATCTTATAGCAAAGCAGGCATATTGATAAGCATGTCTACAACTTACAGCAGCTTTTACTACTGGATGACTACGGTAGATAGTAATAATATGACCTAGATTGGAACATGCTACTTGTTGGGGAGACATGGTGATTCCACTGGATTCAAAAAAAATACTAATAGAATCACTCAGATCAACAGGCCAATCAACTAACGCTGCAACTACTTTATCGACTAACCCCATTAATTGTGTCATAATAGCACTAGCTTGTTCATCGTCAGTATAGAACTCTGCCAAGGATGCACACGTTAACACAGCTTGGTCAAATAATTCTTTATATTCAGGATATCGCTTGCCCACCTCACCTATGATGGATTTACATCCATTAAATCTATTATCTTGAGCCGCTCTAGTCTCTACGTTCATTATATTAGCTTGTCGGATGCTACATGAACCAAAGAATCCTATTAAAGCAGTAGATACCCACGAATGAACTTTATGGGTTCCCATATTTTTATTCGTCATGATAATTTATTTTAATACTGTAAAATTACAGGCATATATTTTACGTTAAAAACCTCATAAATACAAACCCTAATACATAGCTAAAACTTAGTATCTGTACACCCAATCGCGTCAACTTAAAAATTATATTTCATTGATTATTAAATAAAATAGTTTTTTAATGAATAAATCTATTATTTTTGTCAAAAATGCCTAATTGAACAGCAATCATTTTAGGCTAAATTGATGGTTAGCAAGCGATCCATCATTGAAACAACAATAAAATCAACTCAAAAAATATTAATCAGATAGAAAATTGCAGGCATAGAAGCATCCCCAATTTTGGGCTAATTTGATAGCTGGAATCACAGCTTAACTGTAGCTTCATACTGGCAGATTACATTTCATTAGGGATATTGCCTATAGCAAACCATAATATCTGTTTTTCTAAAAATTTTTAATGAACTTTGTCAATAATTTATTTGGATAAATAAACAACCTGTTACAAGATCGGTTCATAGCGTGGATCGTAGAGGTAGGCATGTTAAGGGTAACCACGTATTTATCGCCCTGTTTTTCTATTGCATAGCCATCTTTATTACACCAATGGCTAAATTGTTTAGCATTATTTTCTGAATCCTCTAATAAAGTTTCTAAAATCGGCTTTGTAATTTCAAACAGTTGTGCTGGTCTATGTTTTACCTTATCATTGAACATCATATGATAAATTTCTCTTTTATCTGAAATACCTATTTCAAGTATACCTTCATGCATAACGCCATCTATCTCAAAAGTTGCAAAGGCTGACTTACCCTTAGGCGTCTTAAAAAAGTAGTCTTCATGGTCATCGACAAAAAGCAGCAACTCTACACCTTGCAGTTGATGATAGGCCTTTTGGAGCATGATATCTTTTTCTGTAAGCTCAGCATATTTTATTTTTTTTCCCATTTTATTGTAGTCAAATTTTTTTATTTGATCGCTTGTTGCCCCAGACCAACGCAATACCCTATGATGGATGGTATAACAACTTTTGTCAAAACGCTCTTGTAACTGCGCTACAGACTGTAAACGTGTACTGCTTTGCTCTGGCTCCTTTGTGCTTTGATACAGTGTACAGAAAGATTCACTTCTATGACTTAGATTATTTGTATCATTAAGATTTTCTAAATTTTTATTCTTTACTTTTCTTTGTTTTTCTTTAATTTTTCTAGCGTTAGCATGTTTTTTACCCCCCCTCTGACTAGGTTCTGTCTTAAATTTTTGATTGCTTTTCGAACTAGATTCTATCTCTAATACCAATTCATCAATTGTTTTTGCTGGTGTCTGTGCTACATTTTTAAGATGCTGATTAATTTTTTCCCTAGCTTGATCCTGCGTTTCTGCTTCTTGGAGAATAGTAAGTGTGTCTAAATAAAACAAAGCGGCATGCTTGTTCCCCACCTTTGTAGACAAATCCATTGCTTGTTGCTTCAAACCGAGCTCCTCAATTTTATCTCTATAAGCATATTCAGCATATGCTAAAGCCAACCCAGCCTCTGGGTATTGCTGACAAGCTAATTTTAGAATCTCATTACGATTGTTGAATCCAAGTAATAAACTTTCTTTGTATGCTTGAAAGATCTCATGAAACTGATCGCTAGGTTTCCACCCTACCTTCTTAGCAGCCTTCATTAAATGATCCAAATAATTAAGTGTGTCCTCAAGGGCTGTATACATAACATCCCCAAACATCTTAGCTTGATTCTTATAACTGATTTGGGCTTTTTGGGCAATTTCTTCTATTCTTATAAAATCTTTTTTTACAAGTTGCTGATTGAGAACAGATTGATCATCTAGATACCTTAAAATTGATTCCATACCAATAAGTATGTGCCCATTTACCACTATTACTTTCTTTAAAAAAGCTAATAATTTATTTTGTTTATCCTCTTCATAATCCGTTATTTTTGAAAAAGTAGTTACGCAAAAATCCTTGCATTTCTTATTAAAGAATGGGTCTATTATCCTAGGTTTAGCATTTGTTTCTCTATATGTAATAAATTGTTTTTTAAAAGCCTCTATAAGTTTTTTTGTATAAGCCAAATCGTTTTCAGTAGCAGTAAATCCACTTGGAAAGTTTACAATACGACCAATACTTAAGAAACTCTCCGTATGTTGCAGTGGGGTTTTCTCATTATAAGGCTGTAAGTGAACAGCTAGACAAGAAAAAAACAAAATAATCTTTAGACAAAGAAAAAAGGCAAACATGATACCTAATTAATTTAAGTAATAGGATAACTTACCTGTATTTTCCAAAAAATGGATTTACAAATATTGAAGTGATAACAGTTGTAGAGTACACATAAAATGTAAAAAATGCAAATAATGGTATGCTTATGGGATCTGACAAGAGGTTTTTATTAAAACATTGTGTAGCTTACGGTCAGTAAGAATCTATTAGAGTTGGAAAACAATTCACCAGCTGCGCAGTTACAAATGCTCAATTCTAAGTTTTGCCAGTTTTTTATACAAAAAACCCAAAAATGGATATGATCCAATCAATATTTATGTGACAAACATGTAAGAACAACTACGCAATGTTAATGGCATAGCAATTCAAAATAAAAAAGTGAACGCTTAAGCAAAAATCAACAAAAAAGCAGTATAATAGGAACAATTCGCTGCACGTATAAGTGAAGGGTAGGTGTATAAGTAAAAAAATATAAATACAAATATACATATTACTAATATTTAGGATTAAACTGCATGGCTAAATTATTACAAATATACTTTTGCTTTACCCTTTTAATAGCATCTTACTGCACTAGTAACAAAAAAAAGAACTTACCCCCTATACCGGATCAAAATAAGCAGAAGCAAAATGAACCTAGTTCTATAACGATTGAATCAACAGGTGCCCATGCAGTAGTCTGTATTGGATCAAACAATATTATCTATATAGGCACCAGTGATGAAAAAGATGAAAAAGATGAAGCTAAGATAGCGATCAATCCTTTGAAGCATACTGATCTAAATAATAAAAGCAGAACTAGAAGCACTCATAATAAAACTACAATAATCCCTATAGAAGTGCCTATAAAAATCATATCAACCAATCCTGATGGCACAGTAGTGATTGGACCAAATAATACCATCTATAGACATACTCAAAAACAGCAGCAGCCAACACTTAACAAACCTAACAGCGAGAACAGTAACGACATGAAAAACGACAGAAACGACGTTAACAACGACACTAGCAACGACACTAACAACGATACTAACAACGATACTAACAACGATACTAACAACGATACTAACAACGATACTAACAACGATACTAACAAAAACAGAAAAAACAGAAAAAACAGAAAAAACAGAAAAAACAGAAAAAAGTAGCAATGAGTCTTCCAATAATAATACCGGATCTATAAATACGAGTGAATATACTAACCTCTTTCTTGATTAATTTGGATAATAATGCCTAAACACTTAATCGTTATTGTCGGTCCAACGGCTATAGGCAAGACGGCACTCTCCATTCAACTAGCTGAAATCCTTCAAACAGAGATTATATCTGCTGATTCCAGGCAATTTTATCGAGATCTAGTCATTGGTACCGCACAACCGACCCAAGCAGAAATGAGGGACATACCCCATCATTTTTTAGCTTTTTTACCCATTCAAGCTAACTACACAGCTGGTAGATTTGCGCAAGACGCCTTACAAACCCTTGACAAAATTTTTACCTATCAAGATGTAGTTATCGCAACTGGTGGCTCTGGCCTCTATTTAAAGGCACTCTGTGAAGGTTTAGCCGAATTGCCTACACCATCACCTAACCTACGGGGCAGCCTAAATGCTACCTTAGCTGAAAAAGGGCTTACTTATCTTACCCAGCTGCTGGCAGAAAAAGATCCTGCTTATTATAACAGCGTAGATCTTCAAAATCCTAGAAGAGTCCTCAGAGCATTAGAGGTTTGCTTGGAAACAGGACTCCCCTATTCTACCTTGCGCCAAAAAAAACCAAAAGAAACCAGACCATTCAATATTATAACCATAGGCTTGATCCAAGAAAAAGAACTACTCCATAAACGGATCAGCCTGCGTGTGGAGATGATGATGGAACAAGGATTACTAAAAGAAGTTGAAAAACTATATGCCTACAAAAGAACCAATGCCTTGCAAACATTGGGCTATAAAGAATTATTCGACTATATAGATGGTCAATACAGTTTATCAGAAGCTGTAAACTATATCAAAATAAACACAAAAAAGTATGCAAAAAAACAAATCACTTGGTTTAGAAAAGATAAAAATATAACCTGGTTTACGCCATATGACTTGCATAAGGTACAAAGTTATATTCATGCTATCATAGGCTAATAACCACAATCTGTTCCATCTAATTTTAGTCCCAAATAAACGATTATGGAACAAATAGTAAGTATAGATTTGGTTGCTACATTATTTTGTACTAAATTTCAAACTAGAACCCATGTATTAGGTAGTAAACAAAATAAATTTTACCTTCCATATTAATTTATGCCAAATCAAAAAGAATTTGAAAAATTTGCGGTTAAGAATGGTTATGCAACTGGCTTAGAGATTCATAGCTACCTATCAGATATTGAGAATATGACCCGATCTGTCATCGAACAACGTCCTGCTCATTTTAGAGAGGTTGATGTCTTTGCCAGATTGATCATGGACAGAATTATCTTTCTTGGCACACAAGTAGATGATAATATTGCCAACGTAATTATTGCACAGCTTCTTTTTTTACAGTCTGTTGATCCCAAAAAAGATATTTTGCTCTACATTAATAGTCCCGGAGGCTCCGTATACCCAGGTTTAGGAATTTATGATACCATGCAATATATTTCTCCTGACGTAGCCACGATTTGCACAGGCCTTGCTGCTTCTATGGCTGCTGTATTATTGGCTGGAGGAGCTAAACACAAAAGATCTGCCCTTCCACATGCCAGAATTATGATTCATCAACCCCTAGGAGGGGCTAAAGGGACAGCTGCTGATATGGAAATTACCATGCAACAAATGATTGAAATTAAAAAAGACATATATAACATTTTATCTAATCATACAGGTCAAGACTATGCTTCTATAGAGCGCCATTCAGATAGGGACTACTGGATGCGTGCAAGCCAAGCCAAAGATTATGGCATCATTGATTTTGTACTAGAGAAAGAGAAAAAAAATTAATCATACAACTACTACTATTATGAAAAACCATTGTTCTTTTTGTAAAAAAGCTAGTGAAATAGTCAGTATGATGGTAACGGGTCCAGAAGGACGCATTTGTGACCAATGTGTGACACAAGCTGCACAAATTATCCAACTCCAAAAGGAAGATAACATCATCAATGATATTAAACCAGTTAACTTACTGCGTCCACAAGAAATTAAAGCCTATTTAGATGAATATGTGATTGGACAAGAAGAAGCTAAAAAAGCCCTATCTATTGCGGTCTATAACCACTATAAACGTCTGGCTCACCCAGCAAGTATAGAAGATGATGTAATCATTGAAAAATCCAACATATTGCTGGTTGGAGAAACAGGTACAGGAAAAACTTATTTAGTTCGTACACTAGCTCAAATGCTAGAGGTACCCTTTTGCATTATAGATGCAACCGTCTTAACAGAGGCCGGTTATGTTGGAGAAGATGTAGAAAGCATTATTAGTCGCTTGTTACATGCTGCCAATTATGAGGTCACTGCAGCTGAACGAGGGATTGTTTATGTAGATGAAATCGATAAAATTGCTCGAAAAGGAGATAACCCATCTATCACCCGAGATGTAAGTGGCGAAGGAGTGCAGCAATCTTTACTAAAACTATTGGAAGGCTCAATTGTAAATGCCCCTCCACATGGTGGCAGAAAGCATCCAGATCAAAAGTTAACAGCTGTTAATACAGAAAAGATTTTGTTTATTTGCGGAGGAGCTTTTGATGGCATCACTAGAACCATTAGTAATCGAATCAATTTTAATACGATAGGCTTTGAATTTTGTGCCAAGCCTAATGCTAGGGTAGATGATAAAGATATGCTTAAGTATGTTTCTGCTTCCGATATAAAAGGTTATGGACTCATTCCTGAATTGGTAGGTCGCCTTCCCGTTATAAAAGGACTGGAGCCGCTTACAAAATCTGATCTGCGCAGCATTCTTACAGAACCTAAAAATGCATTAGTTAAGCAGTATACTAAGTTATTCGCAATAGATGGCATTACCCTAACCTTTACCGAAGAAACCCTTGATTTGATTGCAGAGCAAGCTATATCGCTCAAGTTAGGGGCCAGAGGTCTACGTTCTATCTGTGAAAGCATTATGGGTGAAGTGATGTATACCGCTCCATCCTTAAAAGGACAAGATAAATTAGTTATTGATAAAAGTTATGCATTAGAACAGCTCAGTAGAACACGATTAGAGCTGCTCAGGCCTGTAGAAAAAAACAGCCAAGATAGTGTATTAAAAAAAATGGCTTAATCCCCCTTCTTGTTGGTAGTACAGCTACCAAAATAAAATTATAAGTTACTGTAGGTTTTACCTTTAAGATGGATCATTCTTTATCAACCCCGGTTAGAGTAGGTATATTTTTTGGTGGCCAATCGAGAGAACGTGAGATTTCTTTTGCAGGTGGTCGTACCGTCTATGACCACTTAGATCGCGAAAGATTTGAACCAGTTCCTGTTTTTGTTGATAGTCTCGGTAATTTTATCTTACTCGATAAAAAATACCTTTATCAGGGTACCATTCGAGAGTTTTATCCCTCTCCTACTGCATCTAATTTTTGGGGTATACCGCTTTATATAGAATCCTTACCTAACACCCAAAACCATACACCATTCATAGAAAAAATAGGACAGAAAATAGCGCCTACTGATTTTTCAAAATACTTCGATATAGCTTTTCTTTGTTTACATGGCCCCTATGGGGAAGATGGAGCGATTCAAGGGCTATTAGCATGGTACCAAATCCCCTATACAGGATCTGATATATTGCCAACCGCACTAGGTATTGATAAAATCTTTCAAAAAAAGCTTTTACAGCATGCAGGTTTTTTAGTGCCTTATTCTATCACTATAACGCAAAAAGAGTGGCTAAACAAAAATGACCCCCAAAAGGTACTAGATCAAATCATCACTACCATTGGGCTACCTTTTGTTGTTAAAAGCAGCAGACAAGGCTCCTCGATAGGTGTCACAATTGTGAGGCATCGTACACTTGATGCCTTCATAAGAGCCATCCATAAAGCATTTTTTATGGAAGCCATAACCTATGCAGGCTGGAAAGCCTATACACCTACAGAGAAAAAAAATTGGTTCAATAGCTTGATAGATCTTCGAGAGGGCATCGGATTTCCTTTATGGGTAGCCAATCAAATTTTTTATACACCTCATGCCTTGTTAAACTATATAGAGCTTTATTTTCAAAAGCAAAAAGAGCCTATTTTATTGATTAGCGCACAAGCAGAAGAAGCCATCATAGTAGAAGCCTTTATCGAGGGAAGAGAATTTTCTTGTATTGTACTAGAAGCAGTAAAAGGTAATGCTATGGCATTACCACCCACTGAAATGCTAAAAGGAAAGTTGCATTTTGACTATAGAGCCAAATATTTACCTGGTATTGTACGAAAACAAACACCTATGATCTTACCTAGTCTTCTATTGGATCTGATCCGTAAAGAGGCAGTTGCTTTGTTCCAACTCCTGAATTGTCAGGTATATGCGCGTATAGATGGCTTTCTGACCAATGATAACCAAGTTATTTTAAATGATCCCAACACTACAGCTGGTATGAATCCTTCTTCTTTTTTATTCCACCAGGCAGCAGAGATTGGCCTCCACCCTACTCAACTGCTTACCTTTATCATCCAACGCTCTCTTGAAGTAAGAAAAGATAAAGGATACTTTATTGCTGACTGTCTTTTAAAAAAACTTAAAGCTATAGACTAGGCTTATTGCTTAACGCAGTATATTGCGTACAATAGCTCTGTTATAGTATCTGTTCACAACATTGGTAAAAAATCAAGCCCTCAGTAATCAGTAAAAAGTTAGGGAAAGCAGCCTTTACAGCTGGAAAAACAGAACTCGCCCGCTTCGCGGGCTTCAAACAAGCTGTTTTTCTAGTTCAGCTGTAAGTGCTGCTTTTTGATCGCAACTATTTTAAAAGGGGCGTTTTTTTATATATTGTTATATATAATAATCAATTAAATATA
>NZ_JAACGG010000041.1:0-1694 GCF_022810525.1 Candidatus Cardinium sp. cByotN1 | reverse complement strand
AAAGTTACGGGAAGCTTAGTTTACAGCTGAAAAAACAGGAATCTCCCTGTAAGCCATCCCGGCAACTGTTTTTCTTTATTTTACTTCTGGTAGTCAGGTCATTTGATCCGTCTAGCTAATGTTTATATCTTACCTACATCTAGTAGGTTGTTGTTGTCTTTTTGTTATTTCTTACAAATGACTCAACATCAATCAAGTAAGCAACAAGTCTATGCATTAATGAATCCTAAAGTATTGATTTATATCTAGAATAGATTGCATATGATACTAAAATAAAAAACAAAGATCAACACAAACAAAGTTATTATAACAATAACAATTATTCGTATCTTTTGTATACATTATACCTGGCACATCCCAACAATAACTTAAACTCAAAACAAGGCTATTGGTTAAGCTAAAATCATATTTTACGCCACCACCTAACAGGATAAAAAAACCGAAGGGCCGTTTGGTTAAAACAGCAGAAGAACCTGAATCAGCTGGTGTAATGGGTCTACTGGGCAGATTGATAGAGGGTATGACACCTAGCTTAAAATAGATACTGGTATCAAGCATAACCTCACTGGTATAAAATCTACATAGAACAGGTATCCAAAGATAATGTAAAGAGTAGCCCTCATCTATACAACTTAAGGAATCGGTAGCATCACGAGCAACTTGCATACGGCTTAAGGCATAGGAGAGGCCTAAACTAAGGTTACAGTGCTCTTGTAGCACAAGGTGATAGGCACAGCCAAAGTGTAAGGCCATGGCTCCTCCTTTATCATAAAGGACCGGTTTGATGCGGTTATACAGTCTATTAGTAGCATAAGAAGGCGACAATTCAGCACTAAAACGGCCAGAAAATGCCATAGCACTATTATGGCCCATTGCAAAATACAAAGCTAAAATTAGAATCCTTCTCATAGAGGACTAAATTACAGCTATTTTATGGTAAAAATAAATTTATATTTATTTTAATTTACTAAACTTTTTTAAAATTTGAGCTTAAAATAGCTACCCAGAGCGGGGTAGGATACCGTATTTAACATTAAATATTTAGACGTTTAGCAAACATTTATGAAGTAATAGTCTACCTAGCATCTAGTCTTTATTCCAACTATTGCTTACGGATACATAATCCATTTGTAGTATAGTGTACTAGCTATTTATTGTAAACTATGGCAACAAAAAATATTGCGCAAGCCTTTGGTCAATATGCAGAAGAGGTTGCAGCAGATTACTTGGTAAAAAAAGGGTTTAAGGTACTAGCCCAAAATTTTCGTTACAAACGATTTGAGATAGATCTTATTGTGCAAAAAGAGACATTGATTGTTTTTGTTGAGGTAAAAGCACGTAAAAATACTTTATTTGGAAACCCAGAATCTTTTGTTAACCAAAAGAAAATTCGTTCCTTGCGCTTAGCGGCCGCGCACTACTTGCGCATACAAAATAGCCAACAGCCCATACGTTTTGATATTGTAGCTGTTTTAGGAAGTCAACACCAAGTTGTTGAAATTATGCACTTGGAGGATGGCTTTTATTAGCATACATATAGAAAATTTTGTAGCTGTTCAGCCAATAGCGTCAACTTAAGGAATTTTTAATTATTTTTATTTGGTTATAAGGCTTTTTTATCTTACTTTTTTCTTAATAAAAAAGTAAGAAAAAAATCAAGCCCTGGTAAAAAGTTACGGAAAGCTCCCCTTACA
>NZ_JAACGG010000040.1:0-12399 GCF_022810525.1 Candidatus Cardinium sp. cByotN1 | reverse complement strand
ATGAATTTTTGTTGTTACTTCTTTATCAAGAAAAAAGTAAAATAAAAAAACTTATAATCAAATAAAAATAATTAAAAATTCCTTAAGCTGACGCCATTGCGTGAACGGAAACCTTCTAAAATAGTTCTGATGGGCAAACGCCCTTTACAGCTGAAATAGACAAACCGTTGAGAGGGAAGCCCGAGAGGCGGATTCTATGGTCCTGAGCAAATACTACGAATTACTCTGTTGCCTTAGACCTTCTATAGTTTCTTTGAGCCGGTCTGCTTCCAAAAATTGGAGTGCTTCTGCAGCTTGGTACATTTGATCTTCCAATAGTTTAATACGCTGTTCAATCGTTTCTTGATGACCATAAGACAGATCACTATCAGCCGCAACCCTACCCCCTACCCTATCATCATCAGCTATTTTACGAAAAGAATGGCCCCTTTCATCGGCCAAATCTGTACTGGTGTGTTTGGGGTGTACAGAAATAGGGGTAATATGATTTTGCTGATTATAAGCCATTTGTAAATCACGTCTACGCTGTGTCTCACTAATGGCTTGCTCCATGGAGGCAGTAATCTTATCTGCATACATAATCACACGTCCTTCTGCATGGCGTGCTACCCTGCCTATGGTTTGAATAAGCGATCGCGCATTACGCAAAAAGCCTTCTTTATCGGCATCTAAAATAATCATTAAAGAGACCTGTGGCAGGTCTAACCCTTCTCTTAGTAAATTTACACCCACTAGCACATCAAACGCACCACTACGTAGTGCATGTAATATGGCAACACGATCTAACGTTTTAACTTCAGAATGAATGTACCTACAACGAATGTTAGCATGCACTAAATAATCGGTAAGTTCTTCTGCCATACGTTTAGTAAGGGTAGTAATTAATACCCTTTCCTCTTTTTTTACTACCTGTTGAATCTCTTCTAAAATATCATACATTTGATGGAGCGTAGGACGTATCTCTACTGCTGGATCGAGTAACCCGGTTGGACGTATAATTTGCTCTATAACGATACCACTAGAGCTTTCTAACTCATAATCAGCAGGAGTTGCACTAACAAAAATAACTTGGTTGATCATTTCTTCAAACTCACCAAAATTTAATGGGCGATTATCCATAGCAGATGGCAGCCTAAAACCATATTCTACTAAGTTTATTTTTCTAGCTCTATCCCCTCCTGACATGGCCCTGAATTGAGGAATGGTCACATGGCTTTCGTCAATAACCATTAAGTAGTCGTTAGGGAAATAGTCTAGCAAACAGAAAGGACGCTCCCCAACGGACCTGCCATCTATATAACGTGAGTAGTTTTCAATACCGGTACAATAGCCTAGTTCTCGCAGCATTTCTAAATCCAGTTCTGTTCTTTCTTGTAGCCGCTTGGCTTCTTCATGCTTACCAATTTGATTGAAATAAGCTAACTGTATACCAAGATCTTGTTGAATCTGTCTGACGGCATGATCTAATACATCTTTAATCATCACAAAGAGATTGGCAGGAAAAATAAAGGCTTCTTGAAGCGTTTTTATTTTGCTACCAGAAGCAGGATCTATGATATAAATGGCTTCCAATTCATCTCCCCAAAAGACAAAACGATAGGCATAGTTGGCATAAGCCACAAATAGATCAATCGTATCTCCCATTACGCGAAAACGGCCTCGTGTAAATGCACTATCATCCCGACTGTAGAGCATATCGACAAAATGCTTCAACAGATCATTACGCGATAATTGGCAACCTACACGGAATAAATGGCTATTCTGCTTGAAAGATTCTGGTTTACCAAGCCCATAAATACAGGAAACAGAGGCTACTACAATCACATCTCTTCGGTCGCTTAATAAAGCAGAAACGGTGCTCAGACGCAACCGTTCTAATTCATCATTAATAGCCAATTCTTTTTCTATGTAAATGTCACTGGCTGGTAAATAGACTTCTGGTTGATAGTAATCATAATAAGAGACAAAATATTCAACCGCGTTGTGGGGAAAAAAAGCACGCAACTCGCTATATAGTTGTGCCGCTAATGTTTTGTTATGGCTGATGACTAGTGTAGGTCTATTTAACGCCTCAATTGTATTGGCTATAGTAAAGGTTTTACCAGATCCCGTAACCCCCATAAGCACTTGGCTAAATAGACCACGTTTGATATTTTCTACTAGTTCTAGAATCGCTTTTGGCTGATCGCCTGCAGGTTCATAAGGTGACACAATTTTAAATGACATAAGGTAACAAATAATCAAAATGATGCTGGAAGGATCAAAATAAAAAATAGAAAAGGTAGGATTGGCTAGATCATGTTACAAAAGAAAAGTATTATAGACAAATTTAATTATATAATTAATAAAAACCAGCCTATATATTTTTGTATTTTTATTTTAAAATCAATAAAGTTGTTAAATTTTATAGCAGCATTTAAACCGTAGATGCCTATCTCTATACTATACTTTATAAAAGCCAAAATGCCCTACGCTAAACAAGCTCCTAAGTTCTTTTTTTTGGTACTATGGTTGCAAGCCTTGACCTGGTGTAAGAACCATCCTAAACATGCACCAATACCTATAATTTACGAAGCATCTGATAAGCAGTTGCCATTAGCGGATCAGGCAAAAGAAAATGCGCTGTATAAGCCTAATAAGGATGCTGATTGGTATCCTGAATTTGATGCTAAGTTTCATTTTGATCCTGATTTTAATAGGCCTCCTAAAGCTGGTTATGTGCTTAATAAGGCAGATAATACGCAAGCTAATGTGGCGTGTAATGCTGATTATGGAAGTAATGATCATGTGCAAATGCCTGCTATAGAACCTCGATTACATCCATCTGATCAATCAAAAAATAAGCTGATTTTCGATTTTGAACGCTTGATTAAGCAGATGCGTCAAGAAGCTGATGCACGAAGAAATATTATATGGGATGTTAAAGGGAATAGATTAACGCGAGTGGTAAGTAACATTAGCCATAGTAGTATCAGCTTATACACCCCAGAAGACTATGTGGTTCAAGGGCTAAATATATATCGTGCGGCAGCAAAGATTTGTAGACTATATGGCCAGGGTAGTGCCGTATTTGAACAAAAAGCGCATGAATTTATGAAATATTATTCTGATTGTTCAGAGCAAACAGAAGAATTTTGGATCAATACGACAAAAAAAATAAATCAAGCAGTTGTATTACACTTACAAAAAAGATTGTTTAACGATAAAGCTTTGAATCTCATAAACGAAAAATTAAGATTGGCAGAAAACTATGTTGGATTGGATGATACCCATTATAATGTTACTACTATCTTTACGATACAAAACCATAAATTTGCCCTAGAAGATAAACAGGCATTCAAACTAACAGACCAACAGAAAAATGACTATATAAACAGGAAAAAACAAACCTGGTATAGCCATTTAGATCCATTGGAAACACTGTTCTTGAATGCTTATGTAAATAAATTTTTAGATGGTAACCACTATATACCAACCCAACTTCGAAAAATTCCAGGGCTTAGAAATGCGTATCAAAAAAGCCTCTGGAAATATGACAAAAATCATCAAAAGAAACTATTAGCCACCTATTACCATAGTGGATCATTGGCTTCGCCTATTCAATACAAAGATCAAAACAGTAGGCGTGCTGACTGGCAGATTACTAAAGATAATTGGAATCAGGTACAACAAAAAGACAAAAATATAGAAGTACTATCTCTAAACTATAACATGAATGTACCAGGTTTTGACAACCTACAGGAAAAAAAGATTGTACAGGATACAACAGAGATAGTAGGTGCTGATCGACTGATGAATTTATCAATAAATGGCATTGGCACATCGTCTAATGTTTATGACAAATACATCCAGTTAGTGGGTTATATCGTCAGTTTCTATGAAAAGCAGTATCCCATTTTATGTGCATCATTTACAAATGAGCTAAAGGATAAGACCTTTTTTAGAAAATCAATTAAATTTTTGAATAAAAATTCAAAAGAATCTAGAGATCAAAAAATAAAGCACATCAAGAACCCAAAAGATAAACGTTTTTTTGAGCTATTAATAGCATTAGAAAAACGTGTTAAAGGATCTGCTACTTGGCATAACCTAAAACAAACCAAAGCGCTTATAAACGGTAATCCCAATGCCACTACTTGCGCCATATACATTGCTTTTATAGCTTTTATGGGGTCATTAAATCAAGATAAGATTATTCCTACTATTTTGTTTAATTGTAAAAGTGGCAAGGATCGGACTGGTCTGATGAGTCTTTTAGTGGATGCCTATATCATTCTCATGCGCTGTCCAAGCCTCACCCAAGATGAGGTTATCAACGTACTGATTCATACGGGGCATTATCAACTTTTAGCTGCCATAAATGGAGGCATGGCGGGTAGATTTGGTCTGAAACCTGTGCAAGCGGATCAAGTGACTCGTAATGGTACGGCACAACTATTTACTAAAGCAGCAAGGTTAACCGAGATTGACCTGATCAAACAACAGGTTGAAACCATAGCATAGACTTCGGCGGTATTTGTTGATATAATGGTGTCAACATAAGATTTATCTATTTTAGCAGGGTACTTCTAAGCGCCTGGATAGCATAGATTTTCAGGCCATTTGGTAAATAGATATATGTATAAATTGACTACTATTTGTTTTTTATCTATATTAGCTAGAATATTATTTAGTCAATCTTAGTTAGTTGGGTTCTACGATAAGCTTATAAGCTATGATAAAAGCATTAGGGAAATATGCACTTTTTTTAAGTGCCATGTTTGGCAACCCTGTTCCATATCGCATGTTTTTGTCTCGAGTTGCTAAAGAGTGTATGCAAATAGGGGTTGACTCTCTTTTTATTATTTGTATTATTTCTATTTTTATGGGGGGGGCTACCTGTATCCAGCTAGCCTCTCAACTAAAAAGTCCATTTATAACCAAAGATTTTGTAGGTATTGCTGTGCGCAATATGACCATATCTGAATTGGCTCCAACGGTCATTGGTATTGTTTTTACTGGGAAAATAGGTTCTAGTATAGCTAGTGAGCTGGGCTCTATGAGAATCACTGAGCAGATAGATGCATTGGAGATTATGGGCGTAAATGCTAATAACTATTTGGTTTTACCTAAAATTATTGCCACCATTTTTATGTATCCATTTTTAGTTATTATTGCGATGTTTCTCTCTATTTATGGTGGGTTTCTTGCTTGTAAATGGCTTACCTCCATTCCTCCTCAAGCCTATATCAATGGATTAAGAAATGAATTTGAGCCATATGATATCCATGTAGCGCTTTATAAATCATTGGTCTATGGCTTTATTATCTCTTCCATTGCCTGTTACAAAGGGTTTCTGACAAGGGGAGGATCATTAGATGTGGGCAAGTCTAGCACAAAGGCTGTTACCCATAGTTGTATCGCTATTCTGATAGCAGACTTATTTCTAGTTTATGTTTTACTTGGTCATCGTATTTAAACTGGCCTCTGCTGTATGATTGCCTTTGAGAATATTTCTAAATCTTTTAATCAACAGATAGTCCTAGATAGGATCACTGGTCTATTTAAGACTGGGCAAATAAGCTTAGTAATTGGTGCGAGTGGTACTGGCAAAAGCCTTCTAGTTAAATGCTTACTTGGTTTAGTAGTACCGGACGAAGGTTTTTCTCTTTTTGATGGCCGCAACCTAGTTTATGGCGATAAGCCATTACAAACCGAAATAAGGAGAGAAGTGGGGATGCTCTTTCAAGGAGGTGCTTTATTTGATTCGAAGAATATAGCCGAAAATGTTCGTTTCCCATTAGATGTGCTGACCAATATGAGTCCAGCCGAAAAGAAAGATCGTGTGGATGAATGTCTTTTACAAGTCGGCCTGCCAGATGCACACCAAAAAATGCCCAATGAGTTAAGTGGTGGTATGAAAAAGCGAGCTGGTATAGCTAGGGCTATTGTTAACCAGCCTAAATACCTATTTTGTGATGAACCTAATTCAGGACTAGACCCCCAAACTGCACTTAAAATAGATGAATTAATTGCCCAGGTAACCTACACGTATAAAATGACTACAGTAGTAGTAACCCACGATATGAATACTATTTTATCTTTAGGGGATTTTATCATGTTCTTACACCAAGGTAAAAAAATGTGGGAAGGCAGCTCGAAGGATATTTTATATACCAAGTTAATAGAGCTAGCAGATTTTTTATTTGTTGGGAAGATTAAAGAACTGCTTGCTAAGGGAAAAAAATAATATCTTTTCCTGACACTGGTAAAAAATAAATTTTTTAAAGCTACTTTTTGATCAAGCAAAAAGTAGCCCAAAAATCAAGCGCTGATGAAAAAAGTTACGGAAAGCTCCCCTTACAGCTCTTACTATTACCCATAACTATCTGCCAAGGCAATATGCCATCCTTCCACAAGATCAACTAGCCTTTTCCAGCCTTTCCATAATGCCATAGGTCCTGGTTCTCTATCATTTTTACGTGCTAAAAATCCTCCTAGCTGAGCTACCCATCTGACAGTTTCTCTTATAGTGGGTGGGATTGCAGGATAATTTTTTCTCTTATGTATTTTGGCATACAAAATTTTCCATTCTTCATCAGCCAGTATAGCAGTACAAGGCAAATTGGGATTTGTTCTAGCAATCAATGTAATAAAAAATATCCTCCATGCAATTACACTCATTATTGTAAGAAACCGGATTAATCTATCTCCTGTTTGTAGTCTACATGTTTCAACTTTAAGACCAGATTTTGAAATTTTATGACAAACTTCTATTCTCCACCGCAAGCAATACCATTCTATTTTTGCTACTGCTTCTGAGAAATTGTTAATTTTTATATTAGTCAATAACATCCAGCTAATAGGTTCCTGCCCAGAGTCAGGGCATTGTTCTATAACATAGAGAGCATGCAACTTTAAATTTTGAAGATGTATCATGAAGGTACCCCTAGTCATTCCGGAATGACTCTTGTCCTAAATATTTTTAAGGTATACTTTGACAAGTGTCAACGTGACTGTATAGTAGAACCGGACATACTAAATAAAATTGCTGGGGATCAAGGTGTCATCATGGGAGAATGGTTCAATAAAATTGTAGAAACTGCCGAATCTGTTATAGATAAAGGGAAAAAGTGTGCGGCTGAGTTTGTTCAAGATTAGGTCTGTCTATGGCAGTTTTAGGATTAAAGAGGTATCAGTTCAGCCAATCGTCTCAACTTAATGATTATACTTAGTTGATTATTAGATATAATAGTATATAAAAAAAGAGCAATACCCTGTGTAAAAACTTGTGATCAGAAAGTGCAGCTTATAGCTGAAATAAGCAAATAGGCTGTTTTGGATTCCCTATAGCCCGTAAGTTCTGTTTTTCAGGCCGTGCTTTTCCCTTTATTTTTCCACAGGGTTCCATTTTTCTACCGCTCTCTTATCAATAAAAAATGGCAGGAAAATTAATACGTATCATTGAAGTTGACCAGCTACTTTTTTTACCTATAAATGTGGTGAATAGATACAAAAAAATCCCTCTTTTGCAAAATTATGCGTTTTCTATTAAAAATACCTCATAATCCAATTATGAAGTTAGTGCTGTTGTTGCTATTTATGCTTCCTGGATGTAGTGCTAGCACCAAGCCAAATATGTGTCATCTTACATCCCGATGTATTGCTGATCCTCCAGTTCCTGTTATGCCCCTTGAGTCTGGTCCTGATTCTGGCCCTGGCCCTTTTTGTGCACCTTTTGTTGGTGGTGTTATTGGTGGTTTTGTTGAGTTTACTGTTGGTGCTGGTACTGGTATTAGTATTGCTGCTGCGCTTACGCCTGACTGTAGTAGTACCATTCTTCTTGCTTGTGTTGGTGCTTTTACAGGTACTTTTGCTGGTTTTGCTTTTGGTGCTTATGCTTTTGATGAACGGCTTGTTCGTAGTGCTTCTATGTTTATGATTGAGCAAGCCTTTGTCTAGATGAATATAAATATGTGCAGTATTTCTACAGGTAATGGCGTTGCCTTAAGATGATACCGTTGACGATAGTTAGGCACTCTCTAGGAATTATGCTTGCTCAATTTTTTGCGCTTTCACCGCTTCTTTTTTGGGTATAGTGTCTTTTATGTGCATCTAACTTTTCTTTGTCAGAGAACATTGTGTTGCAAAATCTACACATATTGTGCTTCTTTATTTGGTGTATCTTCAAGTTACCCTGTTGACGAAACGATTGTCGACAAACTAGACATTTGTATGGCTTGAATCCTGTGTGGCTTCTTATATGTATATCGAAGTCTTTATTTGTGTAGAATCGTTGTGTACAAGCTTCACATTTGTACTTTTTTATTCCTGTGTGGCTTTTCATATGTACATTTAATCGACCTTTGTGTATGTACGACCTTGGACAAAGTAGACATCTGTACAGTTTTTCTCCTATATGGGTTTTGGGAAATTTATTGTTATTTATTTGATTGTCTGATTTAAAATTTATATTTTCCTGTACTGTATTTTTTAAGAGTTTAGATATGGTAGGGGTCTGATATCTTAATTTATTTAATTGCTCTTTTGAACCGCATTTCTCATGATTTGCTGAATTATGTGTACTATAAAAAAATTTAGCACACATACCACGCGGGTAAGGATTTTTTTAAAAATTGTCTAAGTATTCAACCACATTTTTTTTATTAAATTTAGAAGCCCAATAAAGCGCATTTTTTAAGTCAGCAGGTGATGTAGGTATAAGTTTGGTAATGCATGCAACAATTTCTATATGCCCCATATAGGATGCAGTAACGAGTGGGGTTTGCGCAAGGTCATTTTCTTGCATGAAAGTTTTATGTACCTCATCTGGATAAATCTTTAGTAATCTTTTACAGCACGCAATAAAAAAGGATACATTTTTATGGTAGGCTGCCACATGGAAGGGATTGCTTTTATCGCTATTTTTTTCCTCTTGCATTCGGTTGACTAGATACGTATCGGATAGCCTGTCCAAATCTTGGTATAACGATATACGCTCTTTTTCATTTTTGGGTGTCAAGGTTGGTGTAATAAGTAGTTTAGAGTTTTGACTTAGTTTCTCTTGATGGACTGGTCTACTATTGGATCCCAAAAATGAAGGATCTCCATGCTCTTTTGAATAATATTTACCCATTTTATTACATCCATCTATAAAGGATTTTAACAACAGATAGTAAAGAAATAGCATAAAAATTTGGTATAAAATTTATTTTTTAATATAAAAAAATAAAAGCATATTAGATGCAATTGCTTGATACGTTCAAATAACTTAATCGAGCAAAGAATAATAATTTGGTTCTGTATGTTTTAGTTTGATCCTGTTAAAATTGTAGTAGTTAAGATTTGTTTTACGTATTCATCTGCTTGCTTAACTCTTCTCTGTTCACTGTTTCAGAGGCCCAACTATCTATAGACTTGGTTTCTTGGTCAAAGTTAAGACCCAATAAAATAATCTCTTTGGCTTTCCATAAATAAGAGGTATAATAGCGATTTTCTTTAATCTGTTGTAAAGCTACTTTACCATTTGCTTTATACTTGATTTCTATAATATAAACGATGCTGCCAATGGTTAGTACAATATCAGCCATACCCTTGCTAGAAGGGGATTCACTAGCTACATGACTATTAATCCCATCTAAACAGTTTAAACCATAAAGTAACATATGCAGATTGCTATGATAATCTTTTTCTGTTTTACTGGTTATGTAGTAAGGAATACTAGCAAAGGCTATATTAATGGTAATAATAAAAGACTCAATGTCTTTAGCCTGTAAAGCACTTTTTATTTGATCTTGGGTGGATAGAAAATAGTCTTTCACACGCCTTTCTAAAGCATCTTGAATGGTTTGTGTAAAGGCCTTTTCTACTTCTTTATTAGGAAACTTGAGCTTATAAACGCCTGTAGATGATTCATAGCTATCTATGGTTAAATATCCAGTCTGAAACATCAGTGCTTTCAAACTAATTTCATTTCTACTACCCGTATACATTAACTGATGTCTATAGGCATCAATAGGTAGTGCATCTAGCTCAAACCTATCAGGATCTGCCAACATTTGGTTGATGAGCATGGTTGGGTCACCTGATTCATACCAGTAATTTTCTAGTTCACCACTTTTTAAAAACTTTAATGTAGACCAAGGATTATAGACACTTATACCATCCTTATGGAATCTATATCCATTGTAATGGATTGCCATGTGCTCCATTATTACTTCTTTAGTTATTTTCTTATCATTATTTTTGCTCCATTCTAAAGCAATATTTTCTAAATAGACTTCAAAAGTAGATAGTATTTCCTCTTGGGTATAACCAAAAATAGCATTAGTATCTTTGGAAATCGTAATATCGTCTAAATGATTGGCTCCCGAAAACACATCTGATAAACTGAATTTACTCACGCCAGTTATAAACGTAAATTGAAAACACTTGTTAAGTGACTTTAGAGTCATGAAGAAATCTTTCATAGCCTTAATATTGGTCTGTTCTAAATCCGAACCTTTTGTTAAGTTAACGATTGGGGCATCATACTCATCTATAAGGACTACAATATTAGATTCATAACCATTGCTGAGGTTGGAAAGTTCTTCCACTAAATTTTTTAATCCACTTTGTATATCTTTTGCTTTAATAGTTACGCTATATGAATGAGCTATTCTGGTTAATTCATCTTTTAAGCTGTTTTCTAAACAGTTCGGATTATGGTTTATGCCTGAAAAATCTATTTTTAGTATAGAATATTTTTTCCATTGATACCGATTTTCCGATTTACCTATATGATAATCTTTGAAAACTTCTTTCTCTCCTTTGCATATAGTCTCCAATGTATCGATAAATAGCGATTTACCAAACCTCCTAGGACGGGCTATGAAAATAGGATTTCTCTTTTCTATTAACTCTTGTGCATACTTTGTTTTATCTACGTAGTAGCCTGTTTCAATGACTGATTTAACATCTGAGTACCCAATAGGTAGTGCATCTATCTTACGCATCATTTTATCTTCTTGAAACTTTTGCTTTTTCTCTTTTTAAAAGGCATCTGTAGGGATGATGTATCTAAAATAGACTAAAATGGTCCTAAATAACAATAAAACCATAACAAAAATTTATACTACAAATTTATCACAGAAGACTCAATACTGGATTTAAAAATAAACAGGCTCATTAATAGAATATATTATCGTTACCGTTTAAAAACCACTCCTGCCAAACGCTAGGTGTATTGCTTCAGCCATTTAGTAAATAGGAAGGTAGATCTAATCAAATATTTAAGATTAGATGCTAATTTTGGTTGCCTAAAATATATAATGTAGGATCTTTATCATAACCTTCCCAAAATACCTACAATGCTTTGCATTGATTACAAACTAACAAGCTCTTCATTTCTTTATATAAAACTTCTGAATCAATAGCACCATGAAAATTATCAAAATCAACATCAGAAATTAATAGCCACTCAATAGAATTAGGAACTTCTCCTGATATTCTAAATAATATTATCACATATACAAAGAAATTTGGCCATATTAAAATTTATTTAGAAATAATTTTTCATTTTATTTTATTTTATATGCTGGTATAAAGCAGAAACCATCTATCTCAATAAGCTTTAATAGCATACATAATCAAGTAAAGTCTTATTTAAGCAAATGGAAGAATCGATATAAACAAAAAAAATAAAACAGGAAACTCTCCCTTGATTGAAGCAGCAAAGTTACTTGATGGTTTTATCTGTCCTAGAACAATATTATTTAAATCTTTGTTGCAATCTCCTAATATTGTACTAAACGATAAAGATAAAGATGGATTTACCGCTGTTGAATTAATAAAAAAATGGCCACAAAACTACACATGCTCGGAAGATATAATTCGTTTATTAGAAGAAAAAATAAATGCTGCTCCATCTAGAAAAAGAAAAATTGACCAAATAGAGAAAGACCACTCCAACAAAAAACACAAAATAGGAAATCAGTAATCTAAAGAAACGGACCATCAATAAACAGAAGCCACGTCTTGAGCACCTTTCTGGAAGTATCTTGTTCCCGACTTTGGTAAAAAAAGCTTTTTTGGCTACTTTTTTCTTAATAAAAAAGTAAGCAAAAAATCAAGCCCTCTGTAAAAAGTGCCGGCAATCACCTATTAGAGCTGGAAAAACAGAACTCACCCGCTCAGCGGGTTCAAACAAGCTGTTTTGCTAATCAGCGCTAATACGTGATTGCTCGTCGCAACTATTTTACAAGGGGCGTTTTTTGCCAAATGGTTTCCGTTCACCCAATGGCGTCAACTTAAGGAATTTTTAATTATTTTTATTTGATTATAAGTTTTTTTTATCTTACTTTTTTCTTGATAAGAAGTAAGCAAAAAATCAAGCCCTTTTAATATGTTGCGGAAAGCGCCCCTTAAAGCTGGCAAAACAGA
>NZ_JAACGG010000004.1:0-5212 GCF_022810525.1 Candidatus Cardinium sp. cByotN1 | reverse complement strand
TAGTGGTGAACGGAAACGTTTTTCTATGTCAGCTATAAGGAGCGCTTTCTGATCAAAACTATTTTACAAGGGGCGTTTTTTATATATAATAATCAATTAATTCCTTAAGTTGACGCCATTGGGTGAACAGATACAATTTTTTGGTAGCTGTTCGGAGTGCACGAAATAGTGGGGTCCAGCAACTAAGCTATATCTATATGCTATATTATATTATATTATATTATATTAATGCCCGTGATTCGGTAAAAGATCACTTGCAGCTACACTAGCACGCATTTGCGTGTCTGCTTTTATATTTTGCATACGATAATGATCCATAACCCCTAACTGACCATTTTTTAAAGCAAATGCCAAAGCTTGCGGTACTTCTGCTTCAGCTAAAATAACCTTAGCCCTTGCTTCTTCAGATTTAGCCTTCATTTCTTGTTCTAAAGCTACTGCCATAGCACGTTTTTCTTCTGCTTTAGCCTCGGCTACACGCAAATCAGCATTGGCTTGATCAATTTGGAGTTTGGCACCAATATTATCACCTACATCGACGTCAGCAATGTCAATAGAAAGTATCTGGAAAGCAGTTCCTGCATCTAACCCTCTATTCAATACCAACTGTGAAATTTTATCCGGATTGGCCAATACCTCTTTGTGACTGTGAGAAGAACCAATAGAGGTCACGATTCCCTCTCCTACACGTGCTAAAATAGTTTCCTCTCCAGCACCACCTACCAATTGTTGAATATTGGCTCTAACCGTAACCCTGGCTTGGGCAACCAACTGAATACCATCCATGGCCACAGCCGCTACAGAAGGGGTATTGATTACTTTTGGATTAACAGAAATTTGCACTGCCTCGAATACGTCTCTACCCGCTAAGTCAATAGCAGTAGCTTGCTTAAAAGAAAGGCTAATATTGGCTTTGTCTGCAGAAATAAGTGCCTTGATAACAGATGGCACATGACCACCGGCTAAATAATGGGTTTCTACTTCCATCAAGGTCAACTGGAGACCAGCTTTAGTAGCCACTATCAATCCATCTACAATAACAGCAGGTGGAACTTTCCGAATACGCATAAAAACCAATTCAAATAGACCTACTTGCACGCCAGAAAAACGAGCCGTAATCCAGAGACCAACTGGGAAAAAATAAAAAAATATAATCCCCATAACTAGCATAAAAAGGTATAAATAAAGCTGCGTAACAACCATAATGATAAAATAATAAATGGTAAATAAATTAAAGCCTAAAGTTTGACTTTTTAAGGGTAATTTTAGACGCAATTAAGAGAAGATGATAGGCATAAATTTAGTTTTTTATGATCAACAATCAAAATACTTAACGAATTATGTCGTACGAAGATCAATAATTTCGTATGTCCATGAGGAGATCGCTGCACTGACTAAGTGAAATCAGCGTTAGGGAGAACCAATACCTTAAATCAATTTCTGAAAAAAGCTTAGTGGGACCATAGCCTGCTGCAATCGGATCTAGATAACGTCCTAGAGGCATCATGATTAAACATATCTGCTCTAGAATAACAGGTTTAAATAGCTTATCCACTGGCTTATTAGCTAAGAATTCTGAGAACATATATAGACGATCGTCCATAAAGCCTAAACCATTCATTATCATAGCGGCTACTCGTTTTCCCATCATTAGCTTAGCGTCTTTCTCTTGTGATACTGGGAGGCGTGCATCTATTTTTGAAATGAGGTCAATTGTATCTGTTGAACTGGAAATTAATTCTATAATGGTTTAGAACTAAACTGCCTACAATTTAATCTTTTTGGCACATCCCAAAACTGGGTTAGCCCCTAACTGAATTGAAAATATAATTAATGAACACATAAAAAATTAATCTAATTTCAAATAAGTAGACTGGTGCGGAATATGAGCTTATAGTTTTTAAATTATGTTTTATACATGTGCGAAACGTTCTTCCCAATTCAGTAACGTTTTATATTTCTCTTTTTAACCAAATCATTCATACACTATGAAAAAATATATATTTTTATTCCCGTTTATCACATCCTGTAATGGCTTAATTAAGTCTGCTATAAATGGTACTGATTCTCTTGCTTATCATGGGGATTATAATGTTTCTAGGTCACTCGTTTTTTCTCGTTTGAGTCTAAAAGAAACCTGTCTTCATAGGATCAGATCATACTATGATCAATTGATTCTTGGCTCTAACAATCCTGGCAAGATGGCTCTGGATATTTACCAATATATTAAGAAAGGTCAGAAGCTAATTTTTTATCCTAATGAAGCTATTAAAAATGCTGCCCTAGAAGCAGCTCTTAAGCAAGCAGAAGAGATTTGGAATCAGGGCGACCGAATATATGATAGCGGCAAAGAGGAAAGGTCTGATTGTTATGATAGTATTATATTTGGATGTCCATCAACGCTTATTATTAAGCCTGTTCAGGAGAGCCTCTTAATTCCCACGGCAATTTTCCAAAATGCGCTATTAACAAACCCCGAATATGAAGAATTATTTAAAGTAATTAGCCCTTTTATGGAATTCGATCAATCACGTACCTCTCTATCTTTATAAGTACCAGATGACGTACCTAAAACATAACTTGATAAGATTGACCCAAAATTTTACTCTTATATAGGTACGAAGGTTGACGATCATTTTACACTTACATTTAGTACCCTTTTTGACCTCGTATCGAATACGAATTCCCCAGAGATTACAGACGGCTTTTTATTTTTCTCTCCTGATGAGATAAATCGTCAAATAAAAGAAGGCCAAATAAAAGGGGAACTCATAGCAGAGAGTGAAATATGAGCATACCATTATCAATTAGTCAAGGAACTAATAAAATTAGAATATGACTTATTAATGGTGAGCAAATTTTTAAACAACTGCAAGGACGCCTCAGCAATGGGGTTAAAGAAGCTATTATCAGAGCAAGTCGGGTGCTTGAAAAAGTACATTGATTGTCATCCTGAAAGGGCAGTAGAGATTGAAGAGCTTCGTAACAATATCGAAAAGCAACAAAAGGAAGGCAAATACTATGATATTGACTCCATAAACTTGGAGTTGGCGAGAGAAGCTGGATGTGTATTGATGTAGTAAAAAGTTATGTCTGCGGTATTCTAGATATAATAACGTGAGTTTTGGATTAAACATATTGTAAATCAGTCATATTTATATTAGTTATAAAAGGTATCCATTCACTACTGTGGCAGAAGTACACGAAAAAACGCCCCTTGTAAAATAGTTGCGATCAGAAAGTGACCGTTACAACTGAAATAGCAAAACAGTTGAGAAGGAGGTTGCAGGGCGGATTCTGTTTTTCCATTTGTAACGAGTGCTTTCAGCAACTTTTTACCCAGGGCTTGATTTTTTGTCCACTTTTTTATCAAGCAAAAAGTGGTATAAAAATGGCTGCATATAATAATTCGGACTTATTTCTAATTATACTGGGCTGAGAATATTATTATTTATGCCTTTTTGAATGCCTCAAAGTCAACATTAGCCGGACATTGCCTCTACTTATAAAAAAGTAATTTTCTATTGCAACGGCTTCACGATGTATTTCGTTTGCAGTGTATATGTCTTTATATAGCCTAATTATATCCAAACCCTGGAGATAAATATTCATCCTCTATCTAACTAATCCTTTTGGAAAAAGTTGAACCTTTGGTTGCATTTAATTAAGTTTGTTAGGCATAGTGGCCCTTAGCAGAAGCCAAGTTCGAAAAACGCCTAATCGAAGATACCTAATCAAATATAATTTAATTCAAAGAATCAGATGAGTAACCATACCCATGTAGATGAACCTCTTTTGCAAGAAAATAAAAACAGATTTGTTTTATTTCCTATTGAACATCACGATATTTGGAGCTTTTACAAACAAGCAGAGGCTAGTTTTTGGACGGCAGAAGAGATCGATCTTAGTCAAGATATAAAAGACTGGGAAAACTTAACCTCAGACGAGAAGCATTTCATTACCCACGTACTTGCTTTTTTTGCAGCCAGTGATGGGATTGTAAATGAAAACTTGGTACAAAATTTTGCCAATGAGGTACAATATACAGAGGCCAAGTTTTTCTACGGATTCCAGATTGCTATTGAAAACATCCATTCCGAAGCCTATTCCTTACTGATTGATACCTATGTCAAAGATCCTACAGAACGCCACAGATTGTTCAATGCTATAGAAACCATTGAGTGGGTAGGAAAAAAAGCAGATTGGGCGTTGCGTTGGATTAGCAAAGGATCTTTTGCAGAGCGATTAATTGCTTTTGCGGCAGTAGAAGGGATCTTTTTTTCTGGTAGCTTTTGTGCTATTTTCTGGCTGAAAAAGCGAGGATTAATGCCAGGGTTAACTTTTTCTAATGAACTCATCTCCAGGGATGAAGGGTTGCACTGTGATTTTGCTTGTTTGCTCTACAACCAACATATCAAACACAAACTTCCAGAGGAACGGGTAGCGCAAATTATAGCTGATGCCGTCACGATTGAAAGTGAATTTGTATCGGATGCGTTACCGGTCAAACTAATTGGTATGAATGCCACGTTAATGACCCAATATATTCAGTTTGTGGCCGATAGACTGCTATTAGAACTGGGATGTAAAAAGATCTATCATGTAACCAACTCATTTGACTTTATGGAAATGATTGCTTTACAGGGAAAAACTAATTTCTTTGAAAAGCGCGTGGGTGAGTACCAAAAATCAGGTGTAATGAGTAGTATCTCAGCAGACAAAGACAAAGCTCGGTTTAAGCTAGATGAGGAGTTCTAAAAGTTGATCAAAAATTTCCAAGTCAGTAGTCTTGCATGCAGATTTAATGATTAAATAGTTAGATGAATCTGACACAGAAGATTTATTCTCTTTAACCAATAACAATAGGGCCTACTTACAAAAATGGTTGCCTTGGGTAGATACATGCATGAGCTAAAGTGATACTTTAAATTTTATCACTAGCACTCATTCCGCGTTTTTTGTAGCACTGTAGTAGCTATTAAATAACACCTTAGATTGCCATTTATTGCCCGAACAGTTATCTAATTTTAGAACGCTTCTATTAACTAACTATATAAGTGTACCTGTTCACGCAATGGCGTCAACTTAATGGATATATTTAATTGATTATTATATATAATAATATATAAAAAATGCACCTTGTAAAATAGTTGCGATCAGCAAGCGCCCATTATAGCTGACATAGAAAAACAGCTGAACTGGATGTTGAAGG
>NZ_JAACGG010000039.1:0-2962 GCF_022810525.1 Candidatus Cardinium sp. cByotN1 | reverse complement strand
CAGCTGTAAGAGGCGCTTTCCGCAACTTTTTACCAGGGCTTGATTTTTTGCTTACTTCTTTATCAAGAAAAAGTAAGATAAAAAAGCCTTATAATCAAATAAAAATTCCTTAAGTTGACGCCATTGGGTGAACAAATACTTGAAATGGCAGTTTTTTAAGATAAGATATAAAATATAGTGGGCAGCATTGGACTCGAACCAACGACCTTTCCGATGTCAACGGAATGCTCTAAACCATCTGAGCTAACCACCCCTTAAATACTTAAAAAGCTATACTTGAGCCCCCACTGTGCGCACGGGGGGACTCGAACCCCCATGCCCGAGAGCACCACCCCCTCAAGATGGCGTGTATACCAATTTCACCACATGCGCAAAATAATCAAAATGCTTTACGTTCATTGCAGATAAAATGAACTTAACTAATTTAGGATATAATAGGGTGTTTACCAAATGCAGAAACAATCCACCCCCCTCCTATTAGATCTTCTTCTTCATAAAAAACAGCCGCTTGACCAGGTGTAATGGCATGCACACCACTGCCAAAAAAGACATGCATTTGATCACCTACTTGCTCAATCACAGCAGGTGTGCCGGGATCATTATACCTAACCTTAGTAAGGGTATCTAACTTTTTTCCCTGTAGGTCTACATACTTAGATAAATTAAGCCGATCTACATACATACCATCGCGACATAATTGGTCAAAAGTGCCCAGTACTACTCGGTTAGTCTCTTTTTCTATGGCCGTTACATATACGGGATAACCTAAGGCTATATGTAACCCTTTTCGCTGTCCAATAGTATAAAAAGGATACCCTTCATGATGTCCCACTACTGTTCCATCTTCTAGTACAAATTCTCCGCCTTTAACGCTTTCTTCTAATCCAGCTACTTGTCGTTTTAAGAATCCACGGTAATCATTATCTGGAATAAAGCATATTTCATATGATTCAGACTTATTGACTAAGTCTGTAAAGCCACGCTGGGTAGCAAATGCACGAATAAAAGATTTGGTAAATCCACCTAGCGGCAACAAAGTCCTACTAAGGCTCTCTTGAGAAACACCCCATAGGGCATAGGATTGGTCTTTTTTAGGATCTAATCCTTTAGAAATAATATAACGCCCCCCTTCTGATCGCACTTTGGCATAATGACCTGTTGCTAGGTAATCACAACCTAGCTTATTAGCACGCTGCAGAAGCGCATCCCATTTAATATGGGTGTTGCACAATACGCATGGATTAGGGGTTCTACCTGCTAAATATTCAGATTTAAAATGGTCAATTACATGGCTACCAAAGCTCTCTCTGATGTCTACAACAATATGGGGGAACCCCAATTCAACAGCCACATTCCTAGCATCATTAATAGCATCCAAACTACAACACCCTGTTTCTTTTTTCTTACCACCACTACCAGCATAACTCCATGTTTTCATGGTAATACCTACTACTTCATAACCTTGGTCATGCAACATTACAGCCGTTACAGAACTGTCTATGCCACCACTCATAGCCACTAATACACGTCCCTTTTTACTCATAGGTGAATCTTAGAAGATGGTATATCTAAACTTTAGGACTTAACTTTTTCTATATCCCCTTGAGCAAGACCTGTCAGTAGCATAATGTCTTCTAATGGGTAACCTTTTAAATACATGGCTTTAGCTATAGAAAGTGCTTTGCGCTTTTCTCCCTCTAGCTTCCCTTGCTCGAGACCTTGCTCCAAACCTTGCTCGAGGCCTTGTTCCAAACCTTTTTTTAGACCTTGTTTTAGACCTTTCTTGAGACCAACTTCCTCTCCTGCTTGTCTAGCTTGTTTTTTCATATAGTCTTCTACTGCTTGATTATCCATGACGCGCTTGATCTCTTTCTCATAGGTTCGTAATTCTATTTCTGACCAGTTAAAGCGATTTAAGGCTTCATAGGCGCGTTGGATCACTAAATCAGCGTCTATTATATTTTTTACCTCTGCTTCGCTAGTAGAGGAAGCATATTTAAAAAAGTAGCACCATTTTTCTATCATGGTAGATAATGCTTCAATGGATTTGATCTTAAACTTGGGTAGTTCTATAAACGTAAAAGAGAAATCTTGTAGGTCATGTGCATAAGTTTTAGCATCTAGCACAATATGATTGGAAAGGTAATCTGTTTTACTAGGAAAAACAATGTAGTCTGTAATAGCTATAAAGATCACAGCTTTAAGATCCTGGTATCTAGCGCCTACTTCTTGACCTACACCGAGTTGCCTGGAATAGGCCTTAGAGGCATAGTATTGGGCTCTTTTTTCAAATCCTTGTTGGGGGGTTACTTGCATCTCTACAATGATTTCCCTACCACAATTGTCTCTATATAATACATCTACTATACTTTCTTTCTTATAAGCAATGTCCGGATCTTGAACCGTAGAGAGAAAAGTAACTTCTTGGATCATAGAGGGCCCCTCAAGACACAATATATCATTTATAAAGTGAATAAGAATATCCTTATGTTTTTCAGTGCCAAATATCTTACGAAAGGCTACATCATTCTTCGGGTTTAGAAATTTTGAGGTTACCATAATGTTACGTGCAATGCGATGATAGACATCGCTAATATAGTAACTTTTTAGTATTGATTTAGGAGGTATCTGTTCTAAACAACATAATCCGCCCTTCGGGCCTCCCTTTCAACTGTTTTTTTATTTCAGTTGTAACAGTCACTTGCTGAACGCAACTCTTTTACAAGGGCTTGATTTTTTGCTTACTTTTTTATCAAGAAAAAAGTAAGATAAAAAAAAACTTATAATCAAATAAAAATAATTAAAAATTCCTTAAGTTGACGCCATTGTCTGTTCCTGACACTGGTAGAAAATGAATTTTTTAAAGCTACTTTTTGCTTGATCAAAAAGTAGCCAAAAAAACAAGTGCTGATGAAAAAAAAGGCGCGATTTTTCCTAGCATAAGCCATTGGATGAGCGGAAA
>NZ_JAACGG010000038.1:0-5688 GCF_022810525.1 Candidatus Cardinium sp. cByotN1 | reverse complement strand
ATTATTTATTTTTTTTATTTGATTATAAATGTTTTTCTCTTACTTTTTTCTTGATAAATAAATAGCTTTACATAATTCATTTTTTACCAGTCTCATGAACAGATACTAAAAAGCTATTAGCTTAAATTACAAATTCTTAAGCCATTTTGGCTCGCTTTTCCAATTTTTAACAAAATTGGGCTTGATCCTGTATAAGCTTATGTGCCAGCTCTGAGAGCTTACGTATAAAAGCCACAATGACTACTTTTTTAGGTTTATGCTTATACTAGCCCTATCATACGATGGTCGTTTAAGTAAAAAGAGCCTCTTTTAGCAGTTTCGTGCACAGATACTAAACAGGAAACTAAAAACTATTGACTCATGCATTCAAAGAGCAAAGGTACAACTTAGATGCTTAACTTGCTTCAAAAATTGCCTCAGCATTTCGGGTAGTCATGTATGCCACCTCTGCTAAGGTTACCTCTTTTACTAAAGCAAGTTTTTCTGCTATGTAACCTAAGTAGCTTGGCTGATTAGGCTTTCCCCGAAAAGGAACTGGTGTTAGATAAGGGCTATCTGTTTCTAGCACTAAATGTTTCAGATTTATAGCTGCTATGATTTCTGCCAACCCACTTTTTGGTAATGTAATAATTCCGCCAATGCCTAGTGAAAAACCCATTTTGATACATTTTTCTGCTTCTTGTAAATTGCCCGTAAAACAGTGAATGACGCCTTTTAGGTTACCATCTTGTGCTTTTTCTAATAATTGGATCACTGCCTGAAAAGCATTTCTGCAGTGAATGGAGACCGGAAGATGATAGCGTTTGGCTAAATCTAGTTGAATCTTAAAGGCTTCTTGTTGTTCTTTAAACAAGGCAGTATCATGGTATAGGTCTATGCCAATTTCACCTATTGCTATAAAATCGCTTTTATTAAGCCATTCTTCTACCAGGTATAATTGTTTGGTAAAATCTTTTCTGATGTGACAAGGATGGATGCCCATCATAGGCAGACAACAAGGGTATGCGGTTGCTGTCTCCAACATCGCAGCTATGGTTGCTTCATCTATATTGGGCATATAGATTTTTTTGATATGATTTTTTTGTGCACTGTTTAAAACTAGTGATAGTGGTTCTTGAAGATCATATATGTGTGCGTGGGTATCAATCAGTTCCATAATGCATCAATGATTAACTGTTGTCTATGAGTGCTGCCCTCTTGCCTAGCTCTATAACCTCTATATTACCAATTTTTTTTTTGTTTATTTCAAAACGGAGAACTGTACGCATATAATGTGCACCATGGACCCCAGCAGCACCAGGGTTAAGGTAAAGTAGCGGAGGTCTTTTGATATCATGCATCACTCGTAAGATGTGTGAATGACCACCCACCAAAATATCAGGTTGTGCTTGGCTTAATTTATTGCGCATGGGTGGTGTGTATAAAGGAGGATAGCCTGTTATATGCATCAGCCATATAGAGACATCTTCACATTTAAATTCGTGAAATTCAGAATATTTTTTTCTTATTAACGGTTCGTCAATATTGCCATATACAGCTCTAAACCTTTTAAAACCATCGAATGACCTTAGCAATTCGGGGTCGCCGATATCGCCTGCATGCCATACTTCATCACATTGTTCAAAGTGATCAAAAATTTTAGGATCTAGCCATCCGTGGGTATCTGAAAGCAAACCAATTTTCATATCAATATTGTATCAATGTTTTTAGTATATGTTTAGACCATATCCGCATGTAGGATCTACCTAATAAAATCTTTATCCCCCTGGAGTGGTACTTCCTATATGCATTGCTGTTTTCATTTCATCCATAGCTGTAAGAAAGTTGTTCATCATTACAAACTTTTGATTTTTCGTAGCTGCACTTAAGGCAGCTTTATTACACATAGTTGCCAGATCTGCTCCAGAGAATCCCACTGTTTGTTCTGCAAGTTGCTTGGTCAGTATTGGGTCTTTTACCTTTAGTTTTTTGATATAGCATTGTATGATAGCTTCTCTATCTACTAGGTTTGGCTTATCTATCACTATTTTTTCATCAAATCTTTGTGAGCGAATCAGTGCAGGATCTAATGACTCTGGTCTATTGGTAGCAGCTAGTACAATCACGCCAGCGTTTAGCTCGAAGCCATCCATTTCCTCTAAAAGAGCGTTTAATGTTTTTTCGTGTTCTTCTGTTGAACAATTGCTCTTTCCTGTACTACGCTTATTACCTATGGAATCTATTTCATCAATAAAAATAATACAAGGTGCATTTTGTTTTGCCTTTTCAAAGAGTCTATAAATAGCTTGTGGGCCGCTATTCATATATTGAGTCATAAAACTTGAGCCACTTTGGTAGAAAAACGGCACACCTGCTTCTCCAGCTACCGCTTTGGCCAGTAATGTTTTACCCACTCCTGGAGACCCTGCTAGCAGTATACCTTTAGGAATTTTTGCGCCAAGTGCCGTAAATTTTTCAGGTGTTTTTAAAAAGTCTATGATTATTTTTACTTTTTCCTTAGCTTCTGTCATCCCACCTATGTCTTTGAAGGTTATTTTTGTTTTTTCCTTCGTCTCTGTCATCCTATCTATATCGTTGGAGGGTTTTAGTTTTTCCTCAGCCTCTGTGATCCCCAATATATCTTCCAAGGTTCTTCTTTTTTTGTTATCCTCTGTGATTCCCAATATATCTTCTAAGGTTCTTCTTTTTTTGTTACCCTCTTTAGTATCGTCTTGATCTATACGAGCATCACAAGCGTAACAAGATGACAAAAAATTAAAAATAAAATTATAAGTAACAAAAAGCACTATGCATCGTATATTATACATTTTCATATTTAAAACATTAAATTTATAGCTAGTTTATGATACATTCATATGCTATTGACAAATTTAGGAATTTTTATACGATAAACTTGCTGCTTAGCTGCAGCAGTGCTTTATCATTTATAAACTGTTTTTTTAGTGCTATAAAAATAATTTTTTTTTAAAAATTGATCCCCTAGCTTTCTAAGTTCAGTAATTGTTTTTTTACGGCTATCCCTCCAGCATACCCCCCTAGTGAGCTATTGCTTCTAATCACTCTATGACACGGGAGTATAATAGATAAAGGATTTTTACCAATAGCTGAAGCTACTGCTCTAATGGCATTCGGATAAGCGGTTAAAGCGGTTAATCTTTTGTAGCTTAATACCTCCCCATATGGAATTTTTGCTAAAACATTCCATACATTGATTTGAAAATCAGTTCCATATAATTTATAGTCAATGGTAAATGAGCTTTTCCCTAAAGTAAAATAGGCATCTAATTGTCTCTTTGTATCGGTAAAAATGGGTATATCCGCATTATACTCCCCGTTTTGGTGTAGGGTAGGGAAATGTTTTTGGCCCTCTATATGGAGGCCAATGAGCTTACCATGCTTAGCGGTTAGCAATAGTTTACCAATTGGCGTTATGATATAAGTATAGTATATTACCCCACTGAGCCATTTATTTTGCTCTAAGCGCTTTGGATCCATGTTATAGAAGCGGTTGTCATAGCCTGTGTTAGCTATAGCTAATTTATGATTTTTTATAGATCGTTCTCAATAAATTTAAATATCGATTATGATGCGTAGGTTTTGCACGCTACCTATTTTCTTTTTGCTATCTAGCTTTTCAAGTGTAGCATTTGAAAAAATGCATCTGAAAATGGTTGATTTATTAAAAGATATACCTATTACAGTTGTTGCTCCTGCTTCAGGTCTCAATAAAGGTGAATTAACTACTTTAAAGGGTATTGCTGCATTGAAATTAAATATACCAAGAGGCTCTTTTGATCAAAAAAAATCTGTTTTTCACTCTAATAGTGATGAAATACGATTTAAACATTTAAAAGATGCATTGTTCGATGATGGGAATCATGTCGTATGGACCTTACGTGGCGGATATGGTGCTGCTAAGCTAATCCCTGCTTTACAGCAATTACCGATACCGGCTAGAGAGAAATTTTTTATAGGGTATAGTGATATAACCGCGCTCCATATTTTTCTTACTCAAGCGTGGGGCTGGAAAACCATTCATGGGAGCGGAATCGTTGAAATGATTAAAAGTGATAAACATCGCGCTAATTTCATCAAGATAGCTGAGATAATTGCTGGCAGGGTTAAAGAGATAACTGTTGATCAACTATTTCCAATGAATCGAGCAGCCCAATCTACACATAGTGTGCAGGGCAAGCTTACGGGTGGCAATATAACTGTTTTGCAAACAGGTATTGGCACAAATTGGCAAGTAAAAACAAAAGATAAAATTTTATTTTTAGAGGATACACAAATAAAAGCTTATCAGCTAGATCGTTCTTTACTCCATTTTACACAAGCCGGTTTGCTAAAGGATGTAAAGGCTATAGTATTTGGCCATTGTGGCGCTGATAATAAAGAAATTATAAAAACACTTAATCAGTTTGCAGCTAGTTTGTCTATTCCAGTGTTTAAAACGCATAGGTTTGGTCATGGAAGCATTAATGATCCTATTATTTATAATACTGTGAGTCAGATTGTGGCTGTACATGATAGTAGTTTTACGTTAGTTATGAAGGTGTAAAAATGTACTTGTTTACGGAATTGATACAAAAGGCTTTTTCCTTCCCCTTTTGGTTCAAGCCTATCAGTGTCTTTGGCTTGCTAGGACCTTACGATGTTTACAATCATTCGCATCTGCTATCCATTAAAAATAATTAAAAATTCTTTAAGTTGACGCCATTGGGTGAACGGCAACGTGTTTTTACGTTTTGTTTGTAAGTAGCTTGACCACATTATTGAATGGATCCTTTTTATAACCGGTATTATGGCTGATGGATGCATTGAATTCCCGCGCTTTTATCACTTTGCTCAACAAATCACCTTATGGAGTCAGACAAAATAGATAAGCATATGCAAAAATCACCAATGCGGCACTTGCGCAAACAATCAATCTCTCTCCTGCTGCCACGCTGGAACGGGTAAAAAAGTTAGAACAAAATGGCATTATCAAAAAGTATATTGCAGCAATAGATTATCCACAGTTAGGTTTTTACATTCATCTAATTGTTGGTGTTCGTCTGCAGAAAATCACGGCTGAAAATATCAAGGTATTTAAACTTACGATTGATAAAATCGCATCCATTATTACTTGTTATCAAGTAATAATGGATGCGATTTTATCTTACTGGTCCATGCTCAGGATATGGCTAGTTACCAAACGATGGTCATAGAAAAACGCTATATGTTGTCTATAGTTGACCATCTAAAAACTTTATCAGTTACCCAAATACTTAAAGATAAACCGCTCTATTTATAAGTTTGCTTTCAGTACTATGTCAAGTAAATTTGTTAAAGGTGGCATAACTGTGTTAGCTAGTGAAACCAATATCAGATGTGTTTGCTGGGTCAATTAGTAAAAGCATATATTGGCAACTTGGCATAGCTAAGTTGCCAGAAGAATAGTACTTACCTCTTTACTTATAGAAGCTTCTGTATATCGGATTTTGCTAACCCAGTCAGGAAGGTAATATCTTCTAGCCTATACCCATTTTTAACCATAGATTGAGCTATTTCTAATTTCCCTTCTAATTTCCCTTCTAATTTCCCTTCTAATTTCCCTTCTAATTTCCCCTCATTTCTAGCTTCTTCTATACTATTAGCTTCTATTCTGAGCCATTTTAAGTGATCTTCGTAACCCATTCTTTCCTC
>NZ_JAACGG010000037.1:0-343 GCF_022810525.1 Candidatus Cardinium sp. cByotN1 | reverse complement strand
TGCTGTTTTTCCAGCTGTGAGGGGCGCTTTCCGCAACTTTTTACCAGGGCTTGATTTTTTGCTTACTTTCTTATCTAGAAAAAAGTAAGAGGAACATAGTTATAATCAAATAAAAGTAATTAAAAATTCCTTAAGTTGACGCCATTGCATGAACAGATACTTTTTATCTTACTTTTTTTCATAAGAAAGTGGACAAAAAATCAAACCCTCTGTAAAAAGTTAGGGAGTCCATTTTTAAGGATTACATTTTTTATAGGCTGACCTTTAGTATAATTTCTTATATGTGCTAGGTATGCTTTAAAATCTCTTGTGCTTGATTACTGAGTATCCGTTCACGACTGTG
>NZ_JAACGG010000036.1:0-1139 GCF_022810525.1 Candidatus Cardinium sp. cByotN1 | reverse complement strand
CCACAGTCGTCAACGGATACTTATATTTATAATTGATAATAAGCAAAAAAATATCATTTAAGGTGATGCTATTGGGTCAACAACAGATACTTAACTAAACTACAAACCCATCGTTTTAAAGAAACGACTACACGCTTGACAACGCTAAGATTACCTCTCACCTATTACACTACCTTTACATACAACTTTTTAAGTTATTCTTTAAAGGAGTTTAATACCCTAGCAGCAATTATTAAAGCAAATATCCCCGCACTTTTTACCAAAAAAGCATTAAAATATATTGATTATTAGTTTCTTTATCTTGTTTTTCTATCTATTTTTTGTTAGATTAAACAATGAACCGACGATGAATAGCTAACTTTCATATCGGTTTATTATTAAGGGGAAGGGGTACCTTGCTAAATCTAAACCTAAGCAAGTAAGGTAGTTGGGATAGCCCATGTTATATGGGTTATCCATTACCGTAGCTCGTATCTCTTTAGTCATGACTATATGACATACCGTTAAACAATTAAGACAGTTATTAGTAAAAAACACAAGCGTGTTGCAGGGTGGATTCTGTTTTTCCAGCTGTAAGGGGAGCTTTCCGCAATTTTTTACCAGGGCTTGATTTTTTGCTTACTTTTTTATCAAGAAAAAAGTAAGATAAAAAAGCCTTATAATCAAATAAAAATAATTAAAAAATCCTTAAGTTGACACCATTGGGTGAATGGAAACGTTTATCAAGAAAAAAGAGGGATAAAAAGCTTTACCAATGTCGGAAACAGCTACTTTTAGGGAGGGACGTTTCTTGGTGCACTGCTGCCACAGCAGTGCATTGGATAGGTTGTGCAAGAGGTTTATTGCACCCTACAGCAAAGTATCCGTTCACGACTGTGGTTTTTATTCGATTATATTTAGCAACTCTTTAGTTTGCGTTAACGAAATTATTAGAAAATGAATTTTTGTTGTTACTTTTTTCTTGATAAAAAAGTAACCAAAAAATCAAGCGCTGATGAAAAAAGTGGCTGAAAGCTTCGTTTACAGCTGGAAAAACAGGAGCCTACCTGCAATCCATCCCGGCAACTGTTTTTCTTTTCATCTGTAAACTGCGCTTTCTGATCGCACTTTTTTCAAAGGGCGCGTTTTTTTTCTAGCAT
>NZ_JAACGG010000035.1:0-1506 GCF_022810525.1 Candidatus Cardinium sp. cByotN1 | reverse complement strand
CTGACTTGAACAGGTACAAATTCCTTAAGTTGACGACATTGCATGAACAGATACATTTTTCATCTCTTACCAAGCGTATCTAACTCAGCTTTTAGCTTTACTATCTCTTTATCATAAGAGTCTATCTTATACTTAAAGAATGTAGTTATATTATCTTTCTTTTTTTCTCTAGATTCTCCTTCCAGTAAGTTATCTGGAATATAACGGGCACGATAATTCATATATTGATTATAGATCTGCAATACCTCTCGCATTATAATATAGTTAGTTCTTTCTATCTTTTTCTGTTCAGGTTCCAGAGCGATATCGCGAATAAACGATACAAGCGCAGTATTGCCTGTCCTTTTATTATACAGATCAAGTAAGCTTTCTTTCTGTTCCTTTGTCAACTTGTTACATAAATCTTTCCTCTGATTTAGACAACTACTACGCATCTCTTTAAATTTAGTAATGTAATATATAGCCAGCGCTGGGTCGTAACAATTTTGGTTAATAGGCTGATTAGGGTCGAAAAAATTGGCTAATGCTTGTCGGTCTTTTGCTGTTAGATCCTTTATGTTATTTTTTAAGTCATACTCTATCAAATTTTCCATTTGTTCTTCATCGCTAGCAACTTTACCCAATGCTTCTTTTATCCTTTCATCTACTGTTTTCTCTTGATTTTTTATATTATTTACTGAGTGATCCGGATTGGGTATTGTACTATTATCTTGATTGACTGCTTGTAGTCCATTCTTGTTCAGATCATTTGTTTCTAACTTATCTGCACCCTCTTCTTCCTGTTCATTGTCCTCAAAATTTATCTCGTTTAATTGATTATCCTTTTCTGACTCCGCTGTATCTGCTGTGGCTTCTGCCTGCTTGGCAAGATCAAGCTGCCCTTTATTTTCTATCTGATCTTTATTTTCATCAGCATTACTTGCTTTTAGGTTAACCAAAGGATGCTGATCAGGTCTATTATGCTCATTATTTTCAAGTTTTTTTGTATTGATTTTTTTCTTATCACCGCACCCACAATTAGAATTAGTTAATAATGCAGATAAATAAAATAAAACGGCTTTATAGGAATGTTGCATATAATTTTATAGATTAAATTAAGTTTTTTAGACTACTATTGTTTCCGTTCAGCACTATGGCTTATACTAGGAAAAGAACGCGCCTTTTGAAAAAAGTACGATCAGCAAGCGGAGTTTACAGATGAAAAGAAAAACAGTTGCCGGAAAGGATGGCAGAAAGGTTCCTGTTTTTCCAGCTGTAAACTAAGCTTACAGTAACTTTTTTCATCAGCGCTTGATTTTTTGGCTACTTTTTTATCAAGAAAAAAGTAGCTTTAAAAAATTCATTTTTTAACAGTGTCAGGAACAGACAATCGCGTCAACTTAAGGGGTATATTTAATTGATTGTTATATATAATAATATATAAAAAATGCACCTTGTAAAATAGTTGCGATCAGCAAGCGCCCATTATAGCTGACATAGAAAAACAGCTGAACTGGATGTTGAAGG
>NZ_JAACGG010000034.1:0-6487 GCF_022810525.1 Candidatus Cardinium sp. cByotN1 | reverse complement strand
AGTAATTATTTATTTTTTTTATTTGATTATAAATGTTTTTCTCTTACTTTTTTCTTGATAAAAAAATAGCTTTATTAAATTCATTTTTTACCAGTGTCAGGAATAGATACAAGTTGCTTATACCGATACATAGCCCTCGTCACCTGCTTGTATGCTATATTTTTTTTCAATATAATCGACAAGTTTTTTAATCTCGCTTAAGCAATGCGACTTCATTTAGCCCAAACGAAACAGGAGTAGATGCACCATATAAAGCCAAAAGCGTGCGTTCTTCTAATGTATAATCACCCTCAAAAAAACGTATCAATACACTAACAGCGTCTGTAAGAGTGACCATAGTTAAAAATCCCAAATTACCTCTATGGATACCTAGTAAAGGAATCACATGATCTTTGAGATAATGAATAGTTTCTAAAAAAGTTCCATCACCACCTAAACTTATAATCAATTCTAAATCTAGTTGTAGATTTAAATCACTCAGATCAAAAACAGGTAGTGTAGATAAATTAACAGTAGATTCAGACTCCAATAATTTAGCTAAATGATTAGAAACTATTATGCGCTTTTGATAGGTTTTTGATAAATCAATGATTGCTTCTAAAAATGCTAAGCTAACTGAACAAACTTGTCTGCTATGTATGGCAATCGACATGTAGCTACTATTAAAGATCTTACTATCAAATCAAAAAACACCTAAACTATTCTTGCACAATGACATACAAATCTTCTTTCTCTCGCTTCATATAGTATTTTTCACGAGCCATCTTCTCTAGAAAATCTAAATTACCAACAAGTTCTTTTTTGTCTTTTTTAATCTGTTGAATTTGAGAAATATACTCGATCCTATCTGTCTTTAATTTTTTCAAACGATTATACAAGCTAGCTTGTACCCCTAAATTTTGATCATCAAAACAGAGCATCCATACAGCAAAAAAAACTGTTGAAATAGCATAGGGATCTAATAATACTTTTTTAATAAATTGAATGCTATTTAGATACTTCATAATAGACCAAGTCTCACAGATTTCGGACCATAAGTAAGCCCAACAAAGCGTTTAATTTATGCATCCTCATCTTCGTCATCTTCTTCTTCGTCATCCTCGGCTTCGTCCTCATCTTCATGACCCTCATCTTCTTTAAACTGTTCTACAAAATCTAAAATGGCTTCATGAGTTTCTTTTTTTCTTATATCAACGACTTGTTCAAACGCTGCCAAATCACCGCCATCCATATAGCTATTGAGTGGATTGATATAATACTTTTTAATAGTATCCCGTAGCTTATTAAGACTTATGATAAAAGATATAACCTGACCCTGGGTTTCTTTTGAAAAGTCTAATTCTTCTACAAGGATCAATTGCATCAATGATAGCGCCTCTTCATTTAAGTCTATAGGTTTTTCTTGTGAAGCAATATCATCTTCTACCGTTTCCCAAGCCTTATAAATCATACGATATAAATCAATAAATAGTAGATGAAGTTTATCCCATTCCTGCTTTTGATCTAAAGAAAGCTCTTCAGTAGATAATTCTGGATCAGCATCTATTCTTTTTAAGAAACACTGGTATAATGACAATTTAGACTCTAGAAGCTCAAGAATTTGATTCTTAACACCAGGATCCAAATTTTGTGCATAGGCTGCTACGTCACTTAGTTGGCCCGTATATTTGTTAGCATTATGGTTACAACCACAAGCAACATTTTGGAGAATAAAACACCATAAACAAATGCTATTGATTATAATTCGTAGAAGCATAATAGATTAAATTAAAATTAAGAGGAAGATCATAAAATAGTATTGAACTATACAAATTATTAGAATAGACTATGAGTATGAAAAAAAAGATAAAAGCAGAGGCTGGCAAGTTGAGGTGGCTAGTTTTAAATAATTACATGTAAAAAAATCCTCACGCAACACTACAGCATAGCATGAGGAAAAAAATAAAAGATGGCAACTACCTACTCTCCCGCGTTTTACCGAAGTACCATCGGCGCTACTGGGCTTAACTTCTCTGTTCGGAATGGGAAGAGGTGCACACCAGCGCTTTCGTCACCTTTATTTTTAATACTTTAATTTAACTATATGAGCTTATCATGAATCATATAGACTAGTCTAAAAAAAGTAATTGACTACTGTAAAAGCAAAATCAAGAAAAAAAAGAAGAAACGTTCGGGTAATTAGTATTGCTCAGCTTTGCCATTTCTGACTTTACACCTGCAACCTATCAAGGTCATAATCTTTAACCACCCTTATTGAAGTCTCATCTTGAGGCGAGTTTCGTGCTTAGATGCTTTCAGCACTTATCTCTTATAAACGTAGCTACTCAGCAGTGCAACTGACGTCACAACTGATACACCAGAGGTTTACCCAACCCGGTCCTCTCGTACTAAGGTCAGCTCCTCTCAAACTTCTAACGCCCGCAATAGATAGAAACCGAACTGTCTCACGACGTTCTGAACCCAGCTCGCGTGCCACTTTAATGGGCGAACAGCCCAACCCTTGGAACGTGCTTCAGCTCCAGGTTGTGACGAGCCGACATCGAGGTGCCAAACCTCCCCGTCGATATGAGCTCTTGGGGGAGATCAGCCTGTTATCCCCAGAGTACCTTTTATCCTTTTAGCGATGGCCCTTCCATTCGGAACCACCGGATCACTATATCCGTCTTTCGACTCTGCTCGACTTGTTTGTCTCACAGTCAAGCACCCTTATGCTATTGCACTCTACGCACGATTACCATCCGTACTGAGGGTACCTTTGAAAGCCTCCGTTACTTTTTAGGAGGCGACCGTCCCAGTCAAACTACCCACCAAACACTGTCTCTTTTTTCAAAAAGATTAGATAACACATAAATAAAGGGTGGTATTTCAACGGCGACTACTTACGTAGTCTCCCACCTATCCTACACATTATCTACATATTATCAATGTTAAGCTATAGTAAAGGTTCATGGGGTCTTTTCGTCCCATTGCGGGTAGACGGTATCTTCACCGTCACTCCAATTTCACCGAGCTCGTGGCTGAGACAGCGCCCAGATCGTTACACCATTCGTGCAGGTCGGAACTTACCCGACAAGGAATTTCGCTACCTTAGGACCGTCAAGGTTACGGCCGCCGTTTACTGGGGCTTCTATTCAGCGCTTTAATCTTGCGACTTAACGCCTCCTATTAACCTTCCAGCACCGGGCAGGTATCAGACCTTATACTTCATCTTTCGATTTTGCAAAGTCCTGTGTTTTTGGTAAACAGTCGCCTGGGCCTTTGCACTGCGGCCTATTGATTCTCCTAAAAGAATCAATGAGGCGCCCTTTCTCCCGAAGTTACAGGGCTATTTTGCCGAGTTCCTTGGCCACGAATCACTCGAACACCTTAGGATATTCTCCTCAACTACCTGTGTTGGTTTGCGGTACGGTTAGCTAACACATAACAATTAGAGGCTTTTCTTGGAAGTATGATTAGGGTCATTATCTACGCTCCCGAGGGATTGTAGTACTGTTACCTTCGACAAGTATGGTGGATTTGCCTGCCACACCTATATCTACGGGCTTTAACCTTCTAATTCGTCAGAAGGCAGACCTTTCACTTCTTCGTCCCCTCTTCTCTATTGCTAGCTAGTATCGGAATATTAACCGATCTTCCATCGCTTACGCCGTTCGGCTTCAGCTTAGGGCCCGACTAACCCATGGATGACAACCATCGCCATGGAAACCTTAGTCTTACGGTGTAATGGTTTCTCACCATTATTTTGGTTACTCATGCCTACATTTTCTTTTCTAATCAATCCACTAAACATTACTATTTGGCTTCAGCTTGATTAGAATGCTCTCCTACCCCTTGCTACCTTAGGTAGCAAGGCCATAGCTTCGGTAATATACTTAATGCCCGTTTATTATCGACGCTTTGTCGCTCGATCAGTGAGCTGTTACGCACTCTTCAAATGAATGGCTGCTTCCAAGCCAACATCCTGACTGTCTAAGCAACTAAACTTTCTTAGTTCAACTTAGTATATATTTGGGGACCTTAGCTGATGGTCTGGGTTCTTTCCCTTTCGGATCAGGACCTTAACGCCCTAACCCTCACTCCTAAGTAAAACTGATAGTATTCGGAGTTCGTCTGGACACGGTAGGTTACCCCCCTAGTCCTATCGGTAGCTCTACCCCTATCAGTATACACTTAAGGCTGTTCCTAAAAACATTTCGGAGAGTACGAGCTATCTGCCGGTTTGATTAGCCTTTCACTCCTACCCACAGCTCATCCAAGGACGTTACAATATCCACTGGTTCGGTCCTCCACGTTGTTTTACCAACGCTTCAACCTGGCCATGGGTAGATCACCGGCTTTCGCGTCTAACTCTTCTGACTAAAGCGCCCTATTCAGACTCGCTTTCGCTTCGGCTTTTCCTTTCAAAAGGATTTACCTTGCCAGAAAAGATTAACTCATAGGCTCATTATACAAAAGGCACGCCGTCATTTTATAAGCATATATAAATACATACCAAAAAACTCCGACTGCTTGTAAGCGTATGGTTTCAGGTACTATTTCACTCCCTTATTCAGGGTACTTTTCACCTTTCCCTCACGGTACTTGTTCACTATCGGTCTCTTAGGAGTATTTAGCCTTACCGGATGGTGCCGGCAGATTCAGTCAGCCTTTCACCGGGACTGACCTACTCAGGATACTAACTAAACTCATATCGATTACCTTGACAGGGCTTTCACCTTCTATGGCTTATTTTTCCAAAATAATTTAAGTTCTTGATATTAGTTTATATTGCTAGTCCTACAACCCCATAGCAGCCGAAACTGCTATGGTTTGGGCTAATCCACGTTCGCTCACCACTACTTATGGAATCACTAATTTGTTTTCTCTTCCTCTGGATACTTAGATGTTTCAGTTCTCCAGGTTTGCTTCTCTTCCATTGAAGAGATACCCTACATAGGCAGGGTGGGTTGCCCCATTCAGACATTTGCGGATCAAATCGTATAACCAATCCCCGCAACTTATCGCAGCTTATCACGTCTTTCATCGCCTCTAAGAGCCAAGGCATCCTCCATACGCCCTTAATTGTTTCTTACTTGCTCTTGAAATGGAATTAGACTGAATCCCTAAAAAGAGATTTGTCTACCCTATTTTGCTTTTACAATAAGTCAAAGAACATCTTTTGAAATCTATAAGCATAGCTGCTGAGCTTTTTTACCTTGATTTTGGCATTTTTTACTGCTTTTAGCTGCTTTGCTTTGAATCGTAATACAAAGGTATAGCTTTTTTTTGAATCCACAAATATTTTTTCAAATAAATGATCTATTGCTTTGCTTTGCCAGCTGTTTTTACAATTATCGCTCCTTTAGTTGCAATAAGGTTTGAGTATATGAGTATATATTAGACCTGCCATGTAATTATTGAGTCCTGTGTAGCAAGGCCTAGCAAAAACTTGTTCTCAAGTCTAATTTGGCATAAATTCAATGCCTAAACTAGAAAAATATAGCGCATAGCCATGGAACCATATTTAAGATTATTAGAAGCTATTTTAGCAGCAGGAATTGATAAAAAAGATAGAACTGGAACAGGAACCAAGAGTATTTTTGGCTACCAGATGCGCTTTAACTTAGCGGACGGCTTCCCATTGGTTACAACTAAAAAAGTACACCTTCGCTCTATTATTTATGAATTACTCTGGTTTTTAAGAGGAGATACAAATGTAGCTTATTTACAAAAACATGGCGTTACCATATGGGATGAGTGGGCCAATAGAGAGGGAGAACTAGGGCCTATTTATGGCCACCAATGGAGAAGCTGGCCTACCGCAACAGGCGAAAAAATTGATCAAATAAGTACGATTATAGAGGCCATTAAAACCAATCCGGATTCCCGTAGACTATTGGTAAGTGCATGGAATGTGGGTGACATTTCTAAAATGGCCTTACCCCCTTGTCATGCTTTTTTTCAATTTTATGTAGGAAACGGACAGCTATCTTGTCAACTCTACCAGCGTAGTGCGGACGTTTTTTTAGGGGTGCCTTTTAACATTGCCTCTTACGCACTTTTAACCATGATGATGGCACAAGTATGCCAGCTAAAACTTGGAACACTGATCCACACCTTGGGCGATGCGCATCTATACCATAATCACCTAGAACAAGCGCATTTGCAAATTAAACGTAGCCCCTATCCATTACCGACTATGCAGCTCCGAGAAAATGTAACAGATTTGTTTGATTTTGTTTATGAGGATTTTATTTTACTGAATTATACACATCATCCAGCTATTAGAGCACCTATTGCTGTATAATAATAGACCGCTTACAAAACCTATTTGTGATGACCCATTTTTAGGAGAAGCGCAGTCGACAACTGCAACATTCAGTCCACTGGTGCGCAACAATTTTTTGTCCACTTTTTGCTTGATCAAAAAGTGGACAAAAAATCAAGCCCTGGGTAAAAAGTTCCGGAAAGCGCCCGTTACAACTGGCAAAACAGAATCCACCCTGCA
>NZ_JAACGG010000033.1:0-5424 GCF_022810525.1 Candidatus Cardinium sp. cByotN1 | reverse complement strand
TGTTTTTCCAGCTGTAAGCCGAGCTTTCAGCAGTTTTTTGCAGAGGGCTTGATTTTTTGCTTACTTTTTTATCAAGAAAAAAGTAAGAGAAAAACATTTATAATCAAATAAAAAAAATAAATAGTTACTTAAGTTGACACCATTGGGTGAACGGAAACGTTCCAGAAAGTATGCATGCAGGCACCAGATCAGAAAGAAGCCGGATGATTGAAAACTATCACGTCCGGTTTTGAAGTCTAGTGTAGAAAAGAGACTTACGCTGCTTAGATAACAGTACTGGGCACCATTCCTGGCAGGAATTGGCTACTTTTTTAGTCATCAATTAAGTGACTAGTAATAGAAATAGCGTATATCGAAAAGGGACCGAATGTGACAGATATAGCAGCAGCTAATAATAGGCGCATGATTACAGTAATACCCAATTGCTGAAATTTTATTCCGGTGTAAAATTCGCTTAAGTCTTTTATAAATGCGTGCGTTATATCCTCCTTGCAGCAAGGGCAAAGATGTTTATACACATAGGCGGGAAAAGGTTTAAACTTAATATGTCCCTTAGATTGATTAATAAACGACCTCACTAGGCAAGATCCATGTGCATAATGGCCACATGAAGCAATTTGAATAGTAGTGGACGCTTCTTCTTTTTTATGACATACTACACAAGTTAGATTTACCTGTTCTGATAACAGTGTATCATGCTTGCTGTATTTCTGATTAAAAAATGATTGTAAACGTTTATCAACATTTGTTAATTCTTCGCTAAGATATGAATCCAAGTTCACTTTTTCTGAATGGTTTATGGTGCTATTTCGGACATGTTTTTTGGTAGCTTTATCCATCAAGGCCCACAGTGGATTTGTTCCATAGTCTATCAATAACCTAACAGTTTTTTCCTGATCTTTAATATTTTTAATCTTTTTTACCAATTCTAGTGGCGTTTTCATCTTATTGCTTATGCCATTAGGATTTACACCAGCTTCCAGCAGTAATTTGATAACCACTATCTGCCCAGGACCATCTCCATTTTTTATTACTTCTGTAAGTAATGTTTCGCCACGTGTATTCCAGCTATTTAAATCTACCTTATGTTCGATTAATCGCTTTATAAATGCGATATAAGCAAGCGTATCAACGACTTCTTCATAGGAAGGAAGTTCATTATTTATAGCTTCTTGATAAGAAGGTGGTGGCGCTGTTGGGTCTCTATATAGTTCATCCAAAGATACTATCATGAGGGTAACTGGTTGCACGTTTGATTGCTTGCTGTATGATAACGTGCCCTCACGTGCATATTCCAGTATTAATGAGATGCCGCTATTTTTCACAATAGCCACCCTGACCGATCCAGGCTTATATGGGGTATGCACATCTATATATTTCCCTCTTTCTACCAAAAAATCCATTGCGTTTGTATCACCTTTCAGCGCCTTTGAAACTTCACATAAGCATTTATCAAGATTATGATAATCCTTTGAAACATCCTGGTCACTTGTATCACATGGAGGCTTATAAAGCAGACTATCTGTCTTTATATTGGGTGCATTTTTTATATGTCTAGAACAAGTATCTAATGCTGCACAAAAATAAAAGCAGCCTAACATAGCAATGATCTGTTTAGTACGCAGTATACTACTCTTCTGTTGGTTGGTTCTTTGATGCGTATTAGTGATCATAACGATAGTAGCTTACGAATTTATATTGAGTTAATAACTAACTAATTGAATCATGATATACAGTAAGCATTATTAATAGAAAATACAATAGGTATAGTTGCACCTCCATTTTTTTATACAGGGATAAGCAAAACGGCTAACGTTTAACTATCTTCATTTTATTGTAGCAGTTTTGAAACTTCACTGATTTGTAATTGTCCAGGCTTTTTGCATACTATCTTTTTGTATACTATCTAGGACTGCCCTTACTAAAGAATTAAAAGCATAGGCCGCTTTCAATCGGAAAAGGTAGGTTGTTTCTTAAGGCCAGCTTTATCTGGACTATATATTTACCGTTAGCAGCACCATCTAGAACATAGGCGTCGCAAGATTACTAATCGTTTGTATTGTCTAGATTTATTCGTATAATTAATGTTTTGTTAAAAACAATAAGACCTAGTGAAAGAGTTATACCATATCAAAAGTTAATAAATCGATGCAGATTATAAATAATTGCTTTAAGCTGACCCGTATGCCATACAATTGCTATTTAGTTTTGTTGCTTAGCCTTGCTACAACATGCTTGTCAAAAAAGCGTCCTCAAACGGATTCAGCTAAATTAAAACAGAGCTGCAATAGCCCGAGCACTACTACACCTGTTGCACCTAGATCAAATCAGGCTAAAAATAACTCAAACAATACTCCACCTGCTACAACTGCAACAAATCAGGCTCCTATATCAAATCAGACTAAAAATAAATCAAACAATACTCCACCTGCTATAACTGCAACAAATCAAACTCCTATTATATACAACTCCAGTTCAGGAAAAGAGGATCAAGTTGCTACAATACGTGATTTGAATACTGTGATACAAAAAAACCAAAAACACAATGAATCATTTAGTCAAAAGCTCAGTAAGATACAAGATCTTTCAGAAAGAGATAAAGAGATTGCAAGCTTTGTTAAAGACAGAAACCTGCTTATTGAATCGTTTAACCTACGTTTAAAGAACGTATTAGATCCTATTGAAAAACAACGATTAATGTCGGAATTTATGAGTATAAATAAAATGAATCAAGAACTCAAATCTTGCGTACCAACAAGTTTCGATTCCTCTAAGCAAAGTATAAAAGCATTCAACGAGGAAACAAGAAAGAAGCAAGGCGATGTTATTGAGGTATGGACTGGCTATCCAATCGAATCTCAAAGGCCGAGGATCAAACGTAGAATAAAAGAGCTCATATATTTCGTTAACAATAACCCATCTTTATTCCGAAATAAACAAAAACAGGGTGCAGAATGTGCGATATGTCACGAATCAGAATCTATAGGCCTGCTGCCATGTGGTGATTACGTTCATGTCGATTGTCTTACAGAATCAATCATTGCTCAATTTAGGCTAGGAATGGATCATTGGGTATTAGAGTGCCCCGGATCTTGCAGAAACTATTTAACTAAAACTTACTTTCTAGACAACGATACACACGCAAGAACATATTTAAGCCCGGATAGATGGGAAGAAATATTTTACAAGCCTAAGAACACATAAAGGATAGGTTTATAGGGTGGAATCAGAAAATAAAAAATAAAGTACGTAGGTTAAGGGTAAAACAAAAAAATAGTAAGGTTTGATACGATTAATCAATATAGCTATATTATATTAAGTGTAAAGTGATTACATGTGCCTAACAAAGTCACATCAAAAAAAGAAACTTATACATGATATAACCTTATCAACAAATATATCCTTTGGGTTTGTCATTCTATATTGTGAAAAATATAATTAAACAATTGTATTAACGCTATAAGCATTAATACTTTACAGGCTAACGCTATAGATACAAATCCATAGTCAACTTAGTTAATGGCCATGGTTAACAAATATTCAAATCGGGCATATGCGTATCTAATCATAGCAATATGTTACAGCACTCTATTGCTTACTACTTCTTGTAGTAAGCAAGAAGGTAAGTTTAGTATGAATGATCAATTCGAACAAGCAGGACCATCTAAGGAGTCAGATCATTCAGAATATAATGTTTTTCCTTGTTTTATGCCTGATCAAGATTGTGTACCTGAAATTGTAAAGTGGATTCATAACGCCCAAAAATCAATTATTGTACAAGCTTATAGCTTTAGTTCTGAACAAATTGCAAATGCATTGATAAATTCTAAGCAAAAAGGAAAGGACGTTAAGATATTTATAGATAAAGATGCCGAAACGAAGCAGGGTAATTTGATTCAAAAGTTGCGAAGTGAAGGAATTCAAATTCAAGTTGATCAACAAGTTGGTAGAGCGCATAATAAAGTTATGATTATTGATGACGAATATGTGATTACAGGATCTTATAATTGGACAGATAGTCACTATGATAATAATTCTGATGTTATAATATTTGTCAGAGACGAATGTGTAAATAAGAAATATATAGATAATTACAATTACAATGTTAAGATTAATCAAATGATGAATTCATCGCAACGTGGTATATTTAGCCCACTTAACACACGGCTAGATAGATGCTGTACGATCAGCCTATTCAATTTATCTGGTAATACTACCATGCGTCATGATGATGATGGCTTTACAACGGTCAGCACAAAAAATAAAAAGCAGAAGCAAAAAAGTAAAAATTTTGTTGAAGTGGACGTATGTTTCCCAAGATATGATAATCAAAATTGTATCTCCCTAATTGTGCACTACATTAATAATGCTAAAAAATCAATTTTTATACAAGCTTGTTCTTTAACGCATGATGAAATATCAAAGGCATTAATAAGCACTCATAAACGAAATATAGATATTAAACTATTAGTAGATCAAAAGGCCTTTAGCGATACAAATCAAAAAGTAAGTGATCTCATCAAAAGAGGTATTGAAGTTAAGTGTGATACAACTTGTCATCCTGGTATTGCACACAGCAAAACCATAATTATAGACTATGATATTGTTCTTACAGGATCACTTAATCTTACACGCAACGCCCAAAATAGTAATTCAGAGAATTTGCTTCGTATGAGCAATACACATGTAAATGTGATGTTTAAAAAAAATTTTTGTAAAAAGTGGGAGAAAGGTAAAAAAGTAGATAATGATACATGTGTAATGTCCTAAGGTTACAAAACGGGCTTTTAGTCAAAAGACCCTAATGTTGACTATCCTTATGATGGAATAATAGAACTATACAATAAATAGGTACTAGCAAAGACTCAAGATGTCGATCTATCTATATTGGGCCAATAAAGATTTATTTAACGCCGGAATCTTGCAACTGAAATACAGTGAATTGTTGTAGAACAAGTTAGATATCTGAAAAAAATAAGGATTGCTTGAGCCGAATACCGAGCAGTTGGTACGTTCGGTTCTTTGAGGCGTTTAGGAAGTAATGCTCCCGCTTACCCGACTAATACCCTTAAACTACTTAATGTCTGTGAAAATTTTATTGAGTGGATGTAGAGAGTAATCTCTATATCTACCCGATAACCAATGAAACAAACATGCAATACGCTTAATTATTGTATCTGTTCCTGATACTGGTAAAAAAGGCTTTTTATCTTACTTTTTTCTTGATAAAAAAGTAAGCAAAAAATCAAGCCCTGGTAAAAAGTTGCGCAAAGCACCCCTTACAGCTGGAAAAACAGAATCCACCCTGCAACATCCATTGCAGCTGTTTTTTTATTTCAGCTATAAGGGTCACTTTTTGATCGCAACTATTTTACAAGGGGCGTTTTTTTATATATTGTTATATATAATAATCAATTAAATATA
>NZ_JAACGG010000032.1:0-587 GCF_022810525.1 Candidatus Cardinium sp. cByotN1 | reverse complement strand
AAGGGCGCGTTTTTTTCCTAACATAAGCCATAGTGCTGAACGGAAACCACTTCTGCCAAAGTAGTAAATAGATACCGGTTTCTATTTTTTATTCCTGAAAATTTTATTAGAGTTTAGAAAAAAATCATATATTTGCTTCAGACTTGATCAAGATAGCTGACCAGCTAAACAAGTTAATTGATAGGTGGTAAGGGTTAGTAGAATATTTTATCAGTTAGTCTTAGTTCTTTGAAATTATATATAGCTGAAAAGCATAGAAAGTAGAGGTATTTGTTTAATAAGTAGGGGCATCAACTTGAGATCATCTATATTTTATTGATTTTGAAATATAATAGTCTTAGCCTTTTTTAGCTTACTGGGACACAGCGATTTCTATGCCACTTTTTCCTTAATAAAAAACTGGGCAAAAAATCAAGCCCTGTGCAAAAAGTTGCTGAACGTAACTTGTTTCCGTTCAGCATTATGGCTTATACTAGGAAAAAAACGCGCCCTTTGAAAAAAGTACGATCAGAAAACGGAGTTTACAGATGAAAAGAAAAACAGTTGCCGGGGATGGATTGCAGATAGGTTCCTGTTTTTCCAGCTGT
>NZ_JAACGG010000031.1:0-17517 GCF_022810525.1 Candidatus Cardinium sp. cByotN1 | reverse complement strand
GCTTACTTTTTTATCAAGAAAAAAGTAAGATAAAAACATCTTATTTGCCACTGACTTGAACAGGTACAACCAAAGAGTTGCTAAATATAATCGAAGAAAAACCACAGTCGTGAACGGATACAGAACCGTTTATTACCATAAGTAGATAGTCAATTCTATTGAGCGAATATCTTAATGAGCCTATTTCTGATAGTCTACATATAATAATTATTAGGTATGCGTATAGCCATTGTAGGAGGAGGGCTTGCAGGCCTTGCTACTTGTTATTATCTTTTAACTAGAAACCATAATGTAAAAGTACAATTATTTGAAAAAAAAGGCATAGGATCAGGCGCCTCAGGCGCCTCAGCAGGCTTATTGCATCCATATACAGGTTCGCCTGCACGGCTTAACTGGAATGCCCAACCAGGTATAGCTGCAACTACACAATTATTGGATACAGTAGCACAGGCTATAGGAAAACCAACCTATAAACCGAGTGGTATAGTTCGTTTTGCCATAAACCCAAAAGATCAGGAAACTTTTGCTAGTATAGTCCAAACACAACATAATGTGTCTTTATGGAGCTTGCAACACACTTACAAGCAGACTGGGGTGTACAGACCCGCTCTATTTATTCCACGTGGATTAAGTGTTTATACAGATATTTATCTAAAAGGAATTTGGCATTTATGTGCCCATTATGGCGCTAAATTAGTGTTGCAACCTTTTACGTTAAATGATAGTTCGTACTTTGACAAAGTAATTCTAGCTTGTGGTGCTAGTACGGCTAAATTATATCCTAGATTAAACTTAATACTAAAAAAAGGAGAAATATTGATCTGTGAAAACAGTCTTACCTACGGCCTTATTGGTAATGGTTACTTAAGTCTAACAGATCAAGCAAACATATGCTATATGGGTGCAACCTCAAGAGAAGACTTAACCAATATCACACTAAATGAAGCTGCAAAATTGATTCGATCTCAAGTAAGCCCTTGGTATAAAAGGGATATTCGGGTGCTAGGCTACAAGTCTGGTATTAGAGTCTATCGTTCTTTAGGGATTTCTTATCCAATTATTGATCAATTAGATAACAAAACTTGGTGTTTTACAGGATTAGGATCACGTGGTTTGATGTACCACGCTTACCTTGGCTCGATTTTAGCGAGCGCTATCCTACAACAATCTGCTAAGCTTATTCCACAAGCATGCAAAATATGAAATAATGTATAGCGTAGCTATTTATTTATAATTTAGCTAAATATCAATCGAAATATTTTATAGATTATAGGTATGATGCCCGCTGATAAGGAATTGGGCACTTTCAATAAAATGTAGTCTTTGAAATAGCTGTTTCCCACTGGATTAGAAAATCATTTTGTTTGAAGCCTACGAAGGGAACTGAGTTATGATTTTTACATTGGTAAACAGCTATTTTTATTATTTTTACTGCGTACTCGATTTTTTATCGATGGTCATAAGCGAGCTAACCTACTAATCATCCATTTAAAAAGTGCTATTCTATTTAATAACCAAGGGAATATTATTCTTAAATTGACGCCATTGAAGGTGCTGCAAAACCCCATAGTACGCATTATAGGTATATAGTTAGCTATTCAAGGTCAATGCAATCATGTTAAACTATAGAAGTAATTATAGTATTTTTACTATATTCCTCTAGAGCATCAACTTGCTCCTCAACCGAGGCAAATTTCTATGCCACATGCTGATTTAACTATAGCAAAATATATTAAGTATAATACTTAAAGATATATTACAACTTATATCCATTATGTTTAATATTCCTTTCGTTATGGTAGTAATTTTTTTACTACTAACATTAGCCAGTGGCATGTATTATAGTTATCATAATAAATCAACTACGCTAAGAACATATGCTATAGGAGATAAAGCTTTTTCTACACCTACTTTAATAGCTACTGTATTGGCTACAACTTATGGAGGTGGGACCCTAATACGTGCTATAGAACAGGTATATAATAGTGGATTATACTGGATAATCCTTATGATTTTATCAGGCCTTAATCTTTGGATAGTTAGTCTAGTAGCCATACGCATGGGGCCATTTATGAAGCACTTGTCCCTTCCAGAAACAATTGGTAGCATATATGGACAATATGCGCGTATGATTACAGCTATATCTGCTATTTGTAGTGCCACAGCGGTTATTGCTATTCAAATCAAAGCCATATCAATGACTATGAGTAGCATCGTTACATACAACCCGCATATTATTGCTGTTTTAGCTACTTTAATCCTTATTTTCTACTCCACACTAGGTGGTATTCGTTCAGTTACCTGCACGGACGTGTTGCAGTTTATAACATTTACTATTATCATTCCATTGTTGGCTTGGTTTATGTTTCTAAAAACTGAAAAATCTATCTTAGACATTATAAATTTTATTCAGAATCAAGAAAAATTTAATTTGAATAACTTATTACACGCTAATACTAAATTAGTAAGTTTACTTTTACTTTCACTTAGTTATTTAATAGGATATACCAAAGAGCCAACCATCATTCAGAGAATCTATATGGCTTCAGGTCCTACTCAGGCTTACAAAGTTTTTAAGCTATCTACTATTTGCCATTACCTTGTAAAGATTTTTATCATTTTAATTAGCCTATTTGTCTTTGTAAAAGACCCAAATCTTCCGTTAAATAAAGTTTGGAATTATATTCCAACTCATGTACCTCCTGTTCTTAACGGTTGTATTGCTATCAGCCTATTAGCCATGACGATGTCTACAGCCGATTCACATCTAAATAATTGCGCAGTTATAGCCAGTTATGATATTATACAGAAAATCACACCAAAAAAATTATATCCTATCAATCATCTTAAAATAGCTAAATGGAGTACGCTAATAATAGGCTTATTAGCTATGATGCTAACTTTTTATTCTAACAACCTATTAACCTTACTAAAGTTCAGCTTAGATTTTTCTATTCCTATAACGGTTGCTCCCTTTCTCTTAGCTGTTTTTGGCTTTCGAGGTAGCCCCAGGACTGCTTTAATTGGTATGGCTACTGGTGCAATAACTATTTTAGTTTGGAACAAATGGGTTACCGGCATAGACGGTTCCTTTGTGGCTATGCTAGCCAATGGGCTGGCCATGCTAGCTGCTCATTATCTGTTGAAACAACCAGAAAGTACAGGTTGGGTTGGACCAGATACCGATTTTAAACAAATGCAACAAGAAAAGGCCAGAAAAAGTGCAGAACGTAAACAAGCAATTAAAAATCGGTGGATCAATAGAAAAGCTACTTTGGGTGAGATCAAACCTAGCTATAATATCTTAGTATGTATTGGATTCTACCTGGCTATTACTAGCTTAGTGGCACACTTTATAGCGCCTATTGATAATAATAGTTTTTCACTCGTTGTGCAGCTTTTTGTAGCCGCTTTTTTTATAGGATATCCCTTTATTCATGCTATCTCTAAAACAATAAGGGGCATTCCAACTGGACTAGGTTGGCTAATAGGGTTAGTGGTTTATTTTCCTTTAAATTTGTTTTGGCATTGGTCCCATTCGGTGGATCCGATTTTTACCCTGTCGCTCTCCTTTACCCATTTTGCCCTAATCTTATTGACCTTGCCTCTTTATCTAGCTATACCCATTATAACAGTTACCTTATTATTGACCATTTATCCGATCTCTATTTGCTTGTCCCATAGACTATTGTGCTCCTTATTACCACTATTGATAGTAGGCTTATTGCTACTTGCCATTATTATCTACTTGAAAATCCAACAAGGTAATCTTACTAGGCAAAATCTTTACCTAAAAAACCAGCAACAGATTAGATCTTCTCAACAACTCAAGTCCTCTCTTTATGATGCAGCTTTGGTTCCCTCTAATCAGGGTAGTGTTCGAAAAGGTTACGGATTTATATTAAATCAAGTAGTCCGTAAAGTGGAGGAATCTATCTCATTTTTACATGAAGATATCCCATTGTTTAAGGAAGACTTCCAAAGTATTATCAATAAGTTTTACGATTGGGTTACCTATTTTAATAGAAGAGAAAAGGCCAAACAACATGCATTGCTGCAACCTAATAAAATTACCTTAGATAAGCTGATGCGTGAGGTAGCAATTGCTTTGTCTCAAGAGATGAGTGATCCACCTAAATTATTGGTAGAAACCATAAAGACTCCTGATAAACAGCCATGCACTTATATTGTATGCGATATCAATCAAGTAGTCTACTCATTGGTTAAAGCCGTTTTACGGGTTGGTAGATTAGAAGGTCCGAATGCACTGATTGTTCGGATACAACTCTATGCTACCGCTTTGCGATTTAAGCAAGCGGATGCTATTGATAACAGTTGTCCTTCGTTTGTGTATTTTCAATCTATTGCTATGGTAATCAGTCAGTCTGATACTCCTTCTGAGTTTATACCAAAAGTGAAGCCCTGCTATGATGAACTGCATGATATGGACCCTAAAATTTCTAAAAATGCGGCACCATCCATAGATCTGGAGCAAGACACCATAGCTAGTATGGTACATGCCCATTATGGCTATTTTAAAATTTCTAGGTATGAAAAGCAACCCACTATGTTGCTGGTACTGCCTAGAGATGTCACCGATATTCGCGATAAGATGACCGTTAAACTGCCTATAGATTGCCTAACCTCAGACGACCCTGTAAACCCTCAAGAGCAAGCCGATTCTATGATGGCCTTAATGAAGTTCCATGACCATGTCTGTAAATATTTGTCTAAAGAGGCTCCTATTGATATAAAAACAATTTCAGGATTACTTTTATTATTACGGCAACATTTTCGCTTTAAGCGTCATGCTTCAGGCCAATTGTTTTATGTCCGTGCGGTAGCGATTGCCCAAATAGTGGTAGATTGGGTCTTTCACTCACCTAAAGTGATTTATGCCTCTTTGCTTTATGAATTGGTACGTCATACTTGCTTGCCGCTTTCTTACATCAAAGAACATTATAATCTAGGTGTTTATGCTTTTGTTTCGAATCTGGTAAAGATAGATAAACGACAGGAGTTAGATGACCCTTCACTACTTTGTGTACAAAATCGATTGGAACAAGCACTTAAAGAAGATCATATACAACTCTCCGTGCTTTTTATCAAATTAGCCGAACGGCTCTATGATCTACGTCATGCAGCCGGTTATATCTACTTAACAGAGGTTCAGCATATGGCGCAAGAAACTTTTACCATAGATGTGCAAATAGCCAATAAATATTTAGGTCCAGAGATAGAAACAGCATTAGAAGTAGCTGCTCAAGAAGCACTAAATCTTTGTAAGAATATAACTAAAAAAGACCACAAGAAAGATTAAATATTTTTAAACTTTTTCTTTTCTAATCAGCGCTAATATTTGATTTACAGAACTTTTTATACAGGGCTTAATTTTTTTTACTTTCATTTTTAAGCTTCTGTAATACTTTAAAATATAAGTGGCGATATAGATACTTTATAGTAGTAGATCCCTATTGAGTACCGCACTTTAACCCTGTTTCTTCTATCCTAGGTAGCTGCTATACTCGTTGTTTATTACAATAAAATAAATTAAATTGCAGGTTCATTATCTTTTTATTTATCAGCCATAAATCCTATTACCAGTAGTGCAAGTGCTTTGGGTAGCCTTTTGGTGATTATGGCTTGCCTATATTTTTAGGCCTTAAAATTAATTATAAATATTATAAAAATTATGATTAGTAAACGAACCATATTATTATTAATGGCGGTCTGGGTTTTTGCCGCTATCTACTATAAAGAGTACAAAAAAAAGCAAAAACTGATTGCTACACCTACGTTAAATAACCTATCTGTCCGCGCTATTAATGGTACCGACCCAGTAAGACTAGATGATATGAGCTCTGTTCAAGTGGCTGGTAAAATATATGAAGGGTTGTATGCCTATCATGCTTTGAAAAGACCATTCCAACTCGTACCTAATCTTGCTGAAGAGATGCCTGCTATTTCTTCAGATGGTTTGGTATATACTTTTAAAATTAAAAAAGGAGTGCTTTTTCAAGATGATCCTTGCTTTCCAAATGGTAAAGGCCGGGAGCTCAAAGCAGCTGATTTTGTTTTTAGTCTAAAAAGACTGGTAGATCCTAAAAATCTAGTTCCTTATCTTGGGCTTATAGATAGTAAAATAAAAGGATTAGATGCATGGAAGCAACAGGCTGATTATGCACAAGAGGTAGAAGGCTTAAAAGCATTGGATGACTATACCCTTCAAGTTACGCTTACAAAACCTTGGGCTTTATTTTTACACTTTTTAGCTATAATCCCTGCTTCCGTGGTGGCCAAAGAGGCTGTCATCCATTATGGCTCTGAATTTTTAAATCATCCGGTAGGTACAGGCCCTTTTATCCTAGAGGGTGGTTTTAATCCGCAAGCTAAGCAATTAATCTTTGTCAAGAATCCTACCTTCAGAGAAAAATTATTCCCTACTGAAGGGGATCCTCTCTATCAACCTATGATAGATGCTTATGGTGGTAAAAAACTACCATTGGTTGACAAAGTGGTGACTGATATTATTACTGAAGAACAACCACGTTGGTTAAAAATGGAAAATGAAGAGATTGATATGCAAGAGGTTGGCGATTCTGGCTTTGTATTTGGCCTGATTGGTGAAAAAAGTGAACTTTTACCAAAATGGAGCAAAAAAGGTTTGGTTTTGCATAAATCTCCTGGTCCTAGAACTGAGCTTTTTATTTATAATCATGATCATGAGCTTTTTAAAAATCTCTATTTAAGGCAGGCCATGTCCATGGCTTTTGATAGAGAAACCTATAACCAAATATTCTATAAAGGTACTGCGCAAGTAGCACAATCTCTTGTGCCGTCACTCTTAATAGATGATCCTAATTCTTCGGTTGCGCCATATGGTTATAATATTGAGCGTGCCAAAGCATATTTGGCGCTGGCAGGCTACCCAGGTGGAGAAGGATTACCTGTTATTACCTTAGATACCCGTTCTGAAACAAGCTATAAAGATAAGGCAGAATTTTTTGCTAAATGTATGGCTCAGATTGGTATAAAGATTGAGGTAATAACCAATATTTGGGCAGAGCTGTATAATAAAATGCTTAAGCGTGCTACTATGATGCATGCTATGACTTGGTCTGCTGACTACCCTGATCCTGCTACCTTTTTTGAACTGATCAGTAATAAGCAACTGGTTGGCTTGCAGTATGAAAATCCTACTTTTAATGCATTGTTAGATCAAGCTATGGCAACAGTCAATGATGCAGAAAGGCAGCGCCTATATCTAGCATTGAATAAAATGGTAGCTCAGGAGGTACCTATGATTTATGCCGTTCATCCTTCTCTTCAAGTCTTGCATTATAACTGGGTTAAAAATGTTACCTGTAATGATTTTTCTCCATCTCTAGACGAATATATAGCAGTAGATATGCAGCAAAAAGTTAAGGCTACGCAGTGATCTTCTCTAGATTTTGTCTAATGTAATTAATACATATTCGCCCTTCGGGTATAAAATAGCTTGAATCTTTTATTTATTTTTAGTATTTCATAATATGTGCTAGATAGAAGAGGTTATTGACCCCGAAGGGTAAATAATCTCTTCTATACTTTATGACTCCTCTTGTTTTATATTTTTTAAGAAGGTTGTTTTATGCACTTTCTGTTATTGTAGGTGCCACCTTGTTAGTCTTTTGTATCTTTAATGTTGTAGTAGGAGATCCTACTGCTGTTTTATTGGGTAAATATGCCACGCCACAAGCTATGGCTAGCTTGAGCCATCAACTAGGTTTAGATAGGCCATGGTACATCCAATATTGGGGGCTTTTAAAATCTGCTTTTACTTTTAATTTTGGCCATTCTTGGAGTACCAAACAGGCTATTTTAAAGACGTTTCAAACAGGAAGTTTAGTCTCTTTAACGGTTACACTACCCTCTTTTTTAATAGGAAATGGCTTGGTCATATGGGTTGCCCTTTGGATGACCCAATACAGGGGTACCATTTGGGATCGTCTTTTAGTGACTAGCTGCATCATCATGACAAGCATCTCTGTATTGGTTTACATTCTAGTAGGGCAAGTTTTTTTAGGTTGTAAGTTACGGCTTTTTCCAATCATGGGCTATAAAAATGGTCTGTTCAACTGTGTTCCCTATATCATCCTGCCGACTATTATCTTGGTATTGCTTCATTTTGGTTATAGCTATCGTTTTTATAGAACCATTATGTTAGATGAAGTCTATCAAGACTATGTGCGTACTGCACGGGCAAAAGGGTTAGAAGAAAAGATGGTTTTATTTAAACATGTCTTTAAAAATGTCATGGTGCCAATTATTACCACGTTTGTCAAAGACTTGCCAACTTTGCTATTTGGTTATGTAGTGATAGAGAATTTTTTTGGCATACCAGGCTTAGGGAATGTAGTAATAGATGCCATCAGCTGTTGTGATTTTCCAACTATTAAGGCTGCCACTATCATGGCTGCTGTCTTAAGTGTTTTGTGCAATATGGTGGGTGACCTCTTGTATACTTTGGTTGATCCGCGTATAAAATTATAATAGGGATATGCATAAAGATAATCTACTGCATCAGTTTGGTTTTAGTACAAAAGCTTTAATAGGTAAAAAATTAAATTTTTTTTGTTTTGTTACTTTATTGGGTTACACGCTAGTAGCACTATCCACTAAAATAGGGGTGCTAGCAGCTAATTGGCAGGCGGAAGTGGGTGCCTCTTATCAGCAACCTAATGCCATGCATTATTTTGGTACAGATATCTTGGGGAGGAGCGTCTTAGCCAAAGTTTTACATGGCGCCGAAGTAGCCATGAGTGTTGGCTTTATAGTGGCTTTATTAGCGGTTGCTATTGGGACTATGCTTGGTATAGTAGCTGGTTATTTTGGTGGTATAATAGATGCCTGTATAGTTTGGCTTTATACAGTTGTGACAGCTATTCCCACTATGATTTTGTTGATGGTGGTTGCCTTTGTACTAGGCAAAGGTATGCAGAGTATTTGTATGGCACTAGCTATAACTGAATGGACAGAAACCTGTCGTTTGATACGAGGGGAAGTGATGCGCCATAAATCTAGAGAATATATTCAAGCAGCTTCAGCCATTGGTGCTAGTAGTGCCCGCAAAATTTTTGTACACCTCTTGCCTAATATACTCCCTTTGATGATTTATCAGTTTTCGTTGGTCTTCCAAACAGCTATCAAGCAGGAGGTTATTCTTTCTTATCTGGGTATTGGTATTCAAAATAAACCTAGTTGGGGTATTATGATTAGTGATGCTAAAACAGGACTGTTAAGAGGTGTTTGGTGGGAACTTTTTTTTGCCACAATGGCCATGTTTTTATTGGTGCTTGTGTTTAATATTTTAGCTGATGCATTACGTGATCTATTGGATCCGAAGTTAAAAGGTCGATAATATGAAACAAAAAATTCTTGAGGTTAAAAATTTAATGACCCAGTATTACAGCGGAAAAAAGCTGGTAACTGTGGTTAATAATGTTTCTTTTGATCTTTGTTCGGGTCGTTCATTGGCCATTGTTGGTGAGTCTAGTTCTGGTAAATCAGCCATGGCTTTGTCACTGATGCGACTCATTGAGCCTCCTGTGGGTAAGATTACTGCACAGGGTATTTTTTTAGAAGGAAAAGATATTTTAACGCTCTCGATAAAGGATATGCAGGAGATACGTGGTAACCGTATCTCCATGATCTTTCAGGAACCTATGACGGCACTCAATCCAGTGTTTACGATTGGCGAACAGATTATGGAAACCATTCAGTTACATCAACAGGTTCCACCAAATGAGGCAAAAATACGTTGTATAGCCTTGTTAACCCTGGTGGGCATACCAGCGCCCCATCAGCGTATGTTGGAATATCCTCATCAGATTTCAGGTGGGATGCGTCAACGGGTTATGATTGCCATTGCATTGGCCTGTGACCCATCTGTCTTGATTGCAGATGAGCCTACTACTGCGCTAGATGTTACCACTCAGGCGCAAATTATGGATTTGATGCAAAGGCTCCAGGCAGAAAACAATATGGGTATTATACTCATTACTCATGACCTGGGAATAGTGGCTGAAGTATGTCATGAAGTAGCCGTTATGTATAGCGGTAGCATTGTAGAAAAAAGTGAAGTGAAAGCCATTTTTAATGGACCCATGCATCCCTATACACAGGCATTATTGGATGCGATCCCTCCTTTATCTGTTCGTAGTCGTTCCCATAGATTGCGCACCATTGATGGCGTAGTACCTCCTTTATGTAACTTGCCCACTGGCTGTCCTTTTCAAGACCGTTGTCCTAACGTAAAGGATCAATGTAGGGATCATAAACCGCTCCTAAAAGAGGTCGGTTATGACCATTTCGTAGCCTGTTTTTATCCATTGCAAGGGAGCACTAAATAGTAAGAGGTATGCAGACCAATAAGGAAATTGTATTAAGAGTAGATCACCTATCCAAGATCTTTCCGATCAAGCATCATCTTTTGGGTCATAAGGTTGGGCAAGTTTCTGCTGTAAATGATGTAAGCTTTACTTTATATAGAGGGGATACCTTAGGTTTAGTAGGAGAGTCTGGTTGTGGTAAAACCACACTAGGTAGAACTGTTTTGCGCTTGATTGAGCCTACTGATGGGCGTATTATTTTTGATGGGATAGATATTACCCACTGTAGCGCTAGTCAAATGCGTAGCATACGGAGAAAAATGCAAATCATTTTTCAAGATCCTTATGCTGCTTTAAATCCTAGAATGTCTATCTATAAGATTCTAGAAGAGCCTATAGAAATTCATAGGCTAGCTGATAGCAAAGCAGCATTTATCCAGCGTATTTACAAACTTTTAGATTATGTCCAATTACCTAAAGCCGTTTTGTACAAATATCCCCATGAACTTTCTGGCGGACAACGCCAGCGTATTTGCATAGCAAGGGCCTTAGCCGTTGAACCTACCTTTATCGTTTGTGATGAAGCGATTGCTGCCTTGGATGTTTCGGTACAAGCTCAGGTGATTAATCTTTTAATGGATTTGCAACAAGAACTAGACTTAACTTATCTTTTTATTTCACATGACTTAAGGGTAGTCAAATTTATAGCCAATGATGTGGCAGTGATGTATTTAGGTAAAATTATAGAAGCTGCTCCAGCAGAAGAAATCTACAAAAACCCTAAACATCCTTATACGAAAGCACTTTTTTCTGCTATACCTACGCTTGATCCATCTAAAACCAGAGAACGGATTATCTTACAGGGAGCTGTACCAAGCCCAAGGGAGTTGCCTACTGGCTGTTATTTTCATCCACGTTGCTGGAAAGCTACAGAAAAATGTAGTAACCTCCATCCAGAACTTATCCAACTAAAAGAAGAAAATCACCAGGTAGCCTGTCATTTTCCAGAAACAAATTAAATATGCAATCTATTACCAATATGCATCCACTGTCAGAGATCAAAAATCTTTCTACTGCAGATAATCAAGCAGTAGTCAGAGTTAGAGGGAGAGTCTTTTCTAAAAAAGACTGTGGGCGCGTCTTATTTTTAATTTTACGAGATGGTATCGATACCTTGCAAGCCGTTTTAGTAAAAAACAAAGAGACAACCCAGCTATCTATAGAAGATTATAACCTATTGCGTAAAATTGAAAATGAATCTTTTATTGAGTTACTTGGTCAAGTTTACTGCACTGAAAAACCAGTTTTAGCCTGTTCTCAGCAATCAATTGAGTTAGCTATAACGGGTTATAAAGTACTTAGCAGGTCTGTATTAGATTTACCGATTACGCTCAAAGAGGCTGCCTTTACAGACGATAAAAAAAATGAAAGTCACCTATTTTCTTCTGTTCATTATGTAAAACGATTGGATAATCGCGTATTGGATTTGCGTACCGATATAGCGCAAGCTATTTTCCGGATCAATGATGGTATATTGTTTCATATACAACACTATTTGCGTGGTTATGGATTTATCGAAATCAAAACACCTAAGCTAATAGGCGGGGCCTCTGAAGGGGGAGCAGATGTTTTTAAAGTAGACTATTTTGGAAAACCTGCTTGCCTGGCACAGAGTCCTCAGTTGTATAAACAAATGGCCATTATAGGTGATTTCAAACGGGTCTTTGAGGTTGGCCCTGTGTTTCGTGCAGAAAACTCTGATACCAATAGACATCTAACGGAGTTTATAGGTGTTGATCTTGAAATGGTTATAGATCAGAGCTATATGGAAGTAGTACATCTGGTATATCAGCTATTGGTTGATCTCTTTGATGCATTAAATATAAAATACAATCGGGAGGTTGATATTATACAGTCTTTTTTTGATGTCCCTGCTTTAACCTTTTCTCCAGAATTGGTTGTAGTTACTTTTGCCGATGCGGTTGCCTTATTAAAGGCTCATGGACAAGATAGGGAAGACTTAACTGATTTTTCTACTGAGGAGGAAAAGCAATTGGGCATTATTGTAAAAGAAAAATACCATACAGATTTGTATGTGATTACCGGTTATCCATCCAGTGTACGTCCTTTTTATACCATGGTTGATACCCGTGATGGGAGATATACCCATTCCTATGACTTTATGTTACGAGGGGCAGAAATTCTTTCCGGTGCCCAGCGGATAGATGATTACAATATGCTATGCAAACGTGTTGCTGCGTTAGGCATAGAACCCAATAGCATCGCTCATTATTTAAACGCATTTAAATATGGTGCACCGCCCCATGCAGGTGTTGGTATGGGTTTAGAACGTATCTTAAAATATTTTCTAGGTTTACCAGATGTACGCTATGGTAACCTCTTTCCGCGTGATCCCAAGCGGTTACATCCTTAACAAGGAATACCATAATGATTGCCGGAACTTTTTACAGGTATCTGTTCATAAAATGGCGTCAACTTAAGGAATTGTTTCCGTTCACCACTATGGCTTATGCTAGAAACAAAACGCGCCCTTTGAAAAAAGTGGCTGAAAGCTCCCCTTACAGCTGAAATAGCAAAACCGTTGCGATCGAGGTTGCCATAAAAGCTTTTTACTCATGTCATGAACATGATACTTTTAAGTTATTGAAACATTTTTTGTATCACCCAAAACTTCCTGAACAATTTTTTCCTCGCAAAAGAAATGTTTGATCCCTTTGATTTCCTCATAACATTGATGCCCTTTTCCTGCTATTAAAATAAGATCCTTTGCATGAGCCATGTAGCAAGCTGTTTTAATAGCCATAGCCCTATCTACAATAGATAGCACCTTGGGTAAGGCTGCTTGAGGCACTCCCTGTTGCATGGCATGTATAATTTCCTGTGGATCTTCATCCCTTGGATTATCACTCGTAAATATAGCTATATCACTATTTTCAGATAGGATTTTGCCAATCATTGCCCGCTTTTGTTGATCACGATTGCCTCCACAGCCCATAATGGTAATAAGCCTGCTGCCAGCAGGGAGTAGGGCACGTAAAGTACGGATAACCTTTTGCACAGCATCTGGGGTATGCGCGTAGTCTATTATAACCTGTTTTGATTGGCCATGATGTACTTTATTCATTCTCCCTACAATAGGGGGAATAGTTGAAAGGGCTACCAAACTTTCTTGGCCATTAAGTCCCAATAACTGGGCGGCACCATAAGCGGCCAATAGATTGCTGGCATTGAATGCACCCATTAGCTGGAACCAAATTGATTGATGATCGATTGCCAACTCTATCCCATCTAGGGTATTGGTAATCAGTTTTGCCCTAAAATCAGTAGCATCTCGAAGAGAAAAAGTAAACTTTTTAGCCTTACAATTCTGAATAAGCATAGCGCTATTTTTATCTTCCTGGTTCATAAGAGCAAAAGCTGTGGTAGGTAAACCATCAAACAGTTTTTTTTTAGCCCGAATATAGTGGGCAAAATCAATATGATAATCCAAATGATCATGGGTGATGTTGGTAAAAATAGCACCCGTAAAATGTATACCTGCTAATCTTTCTTGAACAATAGCATGCGAACTAGCTTCCATAAAACAATAGCTACAACCTGCTGCTACCATAAGGTGTAATAGAAACTGTAATTGGAGTGCATCTGGTGTAGTATGACTAGCTGGATAGTTTTCATCTACCACTTTATTGCATATAGTAGAGATCATACCAGCTTTATGGCCCATCTGCATGACCATTTTATAGAGCAGATGGACAACGGTAGTTTTGCCATTTGTACCAGTAACGGCTACTATTTTAAGTTTTTGGCTAGGCTGGTCATAAAAATGAGCAGCCATAATGCCCAGTGCGCTAAGCGTAGAGTGGACTACTATATAGGTTACATTGCCCTGAATAGACTCAGGTAACCTTTCACACACGATCACACGACTACCTGCAGCTATGGCCATTGCTATATAGTTATGACCATCTACTTGGGTGCCTTGTATAGCAAAAAAACAAGCGTCAACCGCTACTTTACGGCTATCAAAACAAAGGGTGCGTATACCTAGGTCGGTTGAACCCAATATGTTTTTTATAGGTAGACCTATAAGCAGTTCTTGAAGGGGTTTGATCATTATTTTAATAAGATGGTGATTTGGTTACCTTCTATTTTAGATTGTTTGCATACCTTACCATGTAAGTTCCCTTCTACTGTAATGGATAAGCCATTTTTTTCCAATAAAAAGAGCGCATCACGTAACTTCATACCTAATACTATAGGCACACCAGGCCATTCTTTAGAAGATTGGATCTTACATGGCTCAAATTTGCTTTCGGCAGAACGAATAGTTAAACTGCCCCAACTTGCTGTTACGCCCACATTTTCAGGAATAGGCAGCTGGAGATATTGATATAAAAAACGTAAGTCTTCCCTATAGCCAACATGAGACAGTGTTGTTGTATGAGATCCTATCGATCCATTAATTGGTTGTCTTGCTTGTAGATCTTTTCCAGCTATTCTATCGACAATATCTTTAAATATGGGTGCAGGTACTTCTGAACCAAAGCGAAAGCTTTCCCCTTGTGGGCTGTCTACTACAATGATACAACTATAACGAGGCTGATCTGCTGGAAAATAACCTGCAAATGAAGTAAGGTGATCGTCTGTATACTTCCCATTGACCAACTTTTGTGCGGTACCTGTTTTACCAGCTATTTTATAAAATCCATGCTTAATGCGTTGGGCTAAGCCGTTTTCTACTGTTCCTTCTAGCATTACTTTCAGTTTATGTAACGTTTCATTTGAACAGATCTTTTCTTTTAAAATAGTGGTCGGAAATTTTTTAACTAGACCATTTGCTGATTCTATCCGCTGCACAAATAAGGGTTTAATCATTTTACCATTATTGGCTACTGCATTGTATAGTGCTAATATTTGCAGGGGTGTAAGCTGTAGATTGTATCCAATAGAGAGCCATGGCAATGCCACTCCGCTCCACATTTTGCTTTTCGGAGTGAGTATATAAGGTTTACCTTCTCCAGCTAGTTCAATGGCTAAGGGTTGGTGCATGCCCAATTGCTCAATGTAGTCAATAAACTTTTGAGGGTTGGTGCCAAATGTTTCATAAATGGCCATGGAAAGTCCAACATTAGAGGATTTTTCAAATACCTCTTGCAAGGTAAGTAATCCATAGCCTCCTTTTTTTACATCTTTCATCCATCTATTATAGAATTGAATAGTACCATATCCCGTATCTATTGGCTTAGTAAGGGGCCATCCTGTTTCTTCTAACAAAGCCAACATAGATGCTAACTTAAAAATAGAACCTGGTTCAACAGTACCTTGATTACCAATAGCATAGTTATAAGATTCTGTATATTTGCCGGATGCTGTACGAGCTAAATTAGCAATAGCTTTAATGGCTCCGGTAGCCACTTCCATTACAATAGCACAGCCATTTTTCGCCTGGGTTTGTTCAAGAACAGATAACAAACTGCTTTGGGTTACATCTTGTAGATTGATATCCAGTGTAGTAATCAAATCAGCCCCATGTATGGGAGGTATCATAGTACTTTCGGTAACTTGTTTCCAATTACCACCTACCACTTTCTGATAAAGTGCTTGCCCATCTACTCCTTTTAATGCTTTGTTAAAAGCATATTCTAGGCCATAACCATGTTTTTCTCTATGCATACCAATCGTTCGTCTGGCCAATTCTTTAAAAGGATTGTAACGTTTATACTGCTCTTCAAAAATCACTCCTCCTTTGAATTTACCTTGATTAAAAATGGGCCAATGGCTCATTTTCTTTTTTTCTTCATAAGTGATGTGTCTTGTGTGCAACAATAGGTATCTCCGCTTTTTATTACGTGCCTCTACCATACGCCTTTTGTAATACTGGGGAGGGTTATCTTGATAAAAATTGGCTAATGCCTGGCTAAGTGCATCTATACCTTTTTTAAAGCACTCATTCGAAGCCACAACAGGGTCTAAAGCAACTCTATAAAAGGGCAAGGAAGTAGCTAATAAGGCGCCATCGTAGGCATAAATATTACCTCTGGATGCCACAATAGGTTTATAGGCTAATTGGGTAAGCTTGGCACGGTTGTACCATTTATCTGCTTCTATAAACTGCAAGTGAGCTATTTTCCAGGTAATAACTACTAAAAAGAATATAACAGACAGAAGAATGATTCTGGCACGTAATAAAATTGACTTCGTAAATCGCACTTTCTTGGTTAGATTGGATCTATGTATTCAACCCAATGGTAGCTGTACGCAAAAAACAAAAACATGGATTGTAAAATATAGTTGTTTGCTGCAACTATTTACCTAACACTTGTTTTTTGCTTGATTTTTGATCAAGCAAAAAGCAAGATAAAACATTCCTTGGACTAGCCAAAGTAGCTCTTCTAGGGATGGCTATTAAATAAGGAGGCACTTTACTTTCATAAATGGCCAACTGAGCAACTTTTTTAGCCACTTCTGATTGTTTACGTTCAAACATATAGCTAGACTGCAATCTCATATGCTTTACGCGCAGCCCATCTACCATAGGCTGAAGCTCGTTGATTTGATGCAACATTTTTTCGTGATAATGGGCATTCCAGATGTAGACTAACCCCAAAGAAAAAATATACAATAGACGAGGTAAATAGTAAGGGGTATCTAGTGCTATTCCATATAAACGGAATTTCTTTTCTAACCGATTAAATAAGCTTGATTTTTTAATCGGCTTGTAGGTATTTTCTATCATTTTGAGATGGGTTTAAACTAAATAAATAGGTATTCATTCACTCAATGGCGTCAACTTAAGGAATTTTAATTATTTTTATTTGATTATAAGTTTTTTTTATGTTACTTTTTCTTGATAAAGAAGTAAGCAAAAAATCAAGCCCTTGTAAAATAGTTGTGCTCAGCAAGTGACTCTTGCAACTGCAATAGAAAAACAGTTGGGAAAGACACCCGAAGCGTGGATGCTGTTTTTCCAGTTTTAACAACCGCTTTAAGTAATTTTTTACCCGTATCCGTTCACGACTGTGGTTTTTCTTCGATTATATTTAGCAACTCTTTGGTTTGCGTTGACGAAATTAGTAGAAAATGAATTTTTGTTGTTACTTTTTTCTTGATAAAAAAGTACCCAAAA
>NZ_JAACGG010000292.1:0-241 GCF_022810525.1 Candidatus Cardinium sp. cByotN1 | reverse complement strand
GACAATTACAACAATGATTTTCGAAATTTATCAAAACATGGCGCTCTTTAAAAAAGAATAACTTGATGCATTGTGGGTGAAAAACTAAAATCTTCTTCACTCATCAGATAAAAGCCCTATCTGACAGGAGGTTCCATGTCAGAATGAGTTTGGCAAAATGCTCGATAGCACGGTATACTGATGAAGATTGCGAGAGTAACAGTATTTAATGAAGAAATAGGAAGAAAGAAAGAAAGAAAGA
>NZ_JAACGG010000291.1:0-374 GCF_022810525.1 Candidatus Cardinium sp. cByotN1 | reverse complement strand
AGAAAGAAAGAAAGAAAGAAAGAAAGAAAGAGAGAGAGAGAGAGAGAGAGAGAGAGAGAGAGAGAGAGAGAGAGAGAGAGAGAGAGAGAGAGAGAGAATATCCTTTTCAAATCTTGGCTATCCGATAGACTCAAAATGCGACTTTCGACCAGGAAAAGATGTGTGATCAAAATAAAATTGGATAACACACATAATTTACTCTGTACAGAAGAGGTTCAATGATTTTATTGAATAATTTTTTCATGATTTTTATAAACTTTAACTCCATAATGGATAAACTCTCTGTCATATACACCTTTTCTCTGTCAAGCTTTTTTTTGTCCCAAGTCAAGGTCTATAATCAGAGAGTAATTACAATCAAATGAGATAGACAG
>NZ_JAACGG010000030.1:0-3307 GCF_022810525.1 Candidatus Cardinium sp. cByotN1 | reverse complement strand
CCATTGGGTGAACGGAAACCCTTAAAGCTGGAAAAACAGCATTCGTCTGTTTTGTGGGCTTCAAACAAAACTGTTTTTTTATTTCATATGAGGAATGATTACTGGTCGAAATTATTGTACGAGGGGCGTTTTGCCTAGAACTGCCATAGCCTATATATAAGAAAAAATAGGAAGCAGGTTTAATAAAAGTTTGTCTTAAATCAATCAGTACACTATAGTTAGTGGTTCATGTTTCTCAAAACGTCCATTTTGTAATGGATGTTATATTCCATATATTTGCAATGATGCTTATAAAAAGCTGTTCGTAGAACATACAAAAAACTTTTTTCTCTTTGTTATTTCATTCTTATTTTCAGCAATAAAGGTTTCGTGTTACTTTTATTAGCCCTGTAGCCATCTAGTTATTTAATCATCAATGCATATACAATCATTTTTCTACTTCCTTTTTTCTAAAAAAAATCTAAAAACCTCTATTTTATTCGGGTTGTTATTCATAACCAATACCTATACCTATATCCATGCTAGATCAAACCTAAATATAGGGTCTATCAATGACCAACCAGCTGCTGTGGATAAACAACTTATATGGGCTATTCAAGACAACAATTTACAAAAAGTTATCGCTTTAGTACGTGATCAAAAAAATATTAATAATCAAGATTTTTTAGGATATAGTCCATTACACTATGCTGCTAAATATGCTAAGAAAAGTATTGTAGCGTGTCTAATTGAAGCCAAAGCTTTATTAAATCAAGTAAGTGTTAGAAACGGGAATACGCCTTTATTACTTGCGATTCGAAGGGGGCATAAAAATATTGTATCACTTTTGTTAGCATCTGGTGCGAATCCAAATATTGTCAATCATAAAGGATATCATCCATTGCACTTGGCTATTCAACAAAATAGAAAAGACCTTGTGGAATTATTATTGGAAGCAGGTGCTACTTGTAGCACCATGCCTAGCCCTTTATTAATGGCCATTAAACAGCGTAGTCTGCCAATCGTTCAACGCTTGTTACAACATAATCAAGTTGTTGAAACGCAAGATAAAAAAGGATACACGGAGTTGCATTGGACTGCTAAGCAAAACTTATTGGCTATCTTTCAAATATTATTAAAATCTGGCCGATTTAATATTAATGCAAAAGCAGCTAATGGTGTTACGCCCTTGCATTTTATAGTTGCCAACAAAAAAACTAAATTGCTCAAAGCTATATTACATGTTCCTGCACTTACAGTAAATGTACAAGATAGTACAGGTAGCACACCACTGCATTATGCAGTAGTGGCTAATCAGCTAAAAGCCGTGAGTGCTTTATTGCGTTATCCTTGTATTGATGTGAATAAGCAAAATAACAGAGGTCAAACCGCTTTGCATTATGCTGTTCAATACCAACATGTAGATATTGTAAAAAAACTATTGTTATACGTTGGTAAGGGTGCAAGGATAAAAAATAAAGAAGGAGTCACACCATTAGAACTAGCCATGAGTCAACAAAATGGTAAAATTTATCAATTAATATTAGCGCATGTAAGCCTTTTAGGGGTTGATTAACTATTATAGTCAATGCAGCAAGCTTGGCTTAATCGAATAGCTCTATTCTAGATTTGTCATGATCCAACAAGATTCAATTATTTTTTCACTTATAGCAAAAGAAAAGAGACGTCAAGAAGAGGGGGTAGAATTGATTGCTTCTGAAAATTTTATTTCTGCTCAAATAGCTGCTGCAACAGGTAGCATTTTGACCAATAAGTATGCAGAAGGCCTGCCGGACAAACGCTATTATGGTGGTTGTCAGATTGTAGATCAAATAGAATCCTTAGCTATTGAACGAGCCAAAGCATTATTTAAAGTTGAGTGGGTTAATGTACAACCCCATTCTGGTTCACAAGCTAATGCTGCATTAATGATGGCGGTTTTAAAGCCTGGTGATAAGATTCTGGGGTTTAATCTAGCCCATGGTGGCCATTTAACCCATGGGTCTCCTGTAAATTTTTCTGGCAAGTTATATCAATCTTTTTTTTATGGCATAGACCCAGAAACAGAACGCATTCAATGGGAAGAAGTTGCCCAAAAAGCAAGGTTGATCAAACCAGTTATGATTATTTGTGGTGCTTCTGCCTATAGCCGTGACTGGGACTATGTGCGACTACGGGAAATTGCAGATGAAGTAGGTGCATTTTTATGGGCAGATATTGCTCATCCTGCAGGCCTAATTAGCCAGGGATTACTCAATAATCCTTTTCCTTATTGTCATTTTGTAACTACTACTACCCATAAAACATTACGGGGACCTCGAGGAGGTATGTTACTGATGGGCAAAGATTTTGAAAATCCTTTTGGTAAAACCAATGCCAAAGGGATCCTTCAACCTATGTCTACTTTATTGGATGCAGCTGTTTTCCCTGGAACACAAGGTGGTCCTTTGGTACATAGTATCGCGGCCAAAGCTATTGCATGTTATGAGGCTATGACGACCCATTACAAAGCTTATGCCATACAAGTGCAAAACAATGCAAAAGTTATGGCAGAGACATTGATGGATAGGGGATATAAAATTATATCTAATGGAACAGACAATCACTTATTATTGCTGGATTTATCTAATAAAAAGCTGACCGGTCAACAAGCTGAGGCAGCTTTACAAAAGGCAGATATTACTACTAATAAAAATTTAATTCCTTTTGATCCTATGACGCCACGCGTTACGTCGGGCATCCGCTTAGGAACAGCTGCTGTAACTACTAGAGGGTTGGTCAACGCTGATATGGTATTGATTGTAGAATGGATCGATCGTGTACTTAAAAATATTGAAAATGAATATAAGATTAAAAAAGTCAAACAAGAAGTTAATCAATATATGCGCCATTTTCCTTTAAGTATGGTTGATCATATCAACTAGTCAAATAAACTATTGTGCTAAGGAGCTGTATCCATTCAGCAATCTGACAGAGCGTATCTGTTCACGCAATAGCACATCCACTTAAGGATGACCACCATTGTAGTACATTTAAGCCGTAAGGCATTTTCCTCTTACGTTTCTGTTCACCACTATGGCTTATGCTAGAAAAAAACGCACCCTTTGAAAAAAGTGGCTGAAAGCTTAGTTTACAGCTGGAAAAACAGGAGCCTACCTGCAATCCCTCCCGGCAACTGTTTTTCTTTTCATCTGTAAACTAAGCTTTCAGCCACTTTTTTCATCAGCGCTTGATTTTTTGGTTACTTTTTTATCAAGAAAAAAGTAACAACAAAAATTCATTTTCTACTAATTTCGTCAACGCAAACCAAAGAGTTGCTAAATATAAT
>NZ_JAACGG010000003.1:0-7516 GCF_022810525.1 Candidatus Cardinium sp. cByotN1 | reverse complement strand
TTTTCTATGTCAGCTATAAGAGTCACTTTCTGATCGCAACTATTTTACAAGGGGGGGGGTTTTTGCCTGTAGCTCTACAATAGGGTTGAATAGATAGATAAGTAGAAGGACTAGAGATAGGGTATTAAAAAACCTGGGAGCTAGCAAAAGCTAGTCCCCAGGTTGGAAGCCTTAATCTAAAAAGATAAAATGAAGCTAAGCGACTGGAGTAGCACCTGGCCTTTTGTTTTTTCTATCGAAATATATCTTTTTTATTTCATTTATCTGATCAACCTGCTTAGCCGTTAAGTAGATGCCTGGAAAATCCTGAGCAACTATTTGTTTATTTGGTACTATCATCAAACTAGTAGGGTCGGTTAAAATCAGTTTTTCCAGGTTATTGACCGCTTTTTTACATGCTTCATGAAGGTTGATATTCATTGTAGAGTTTAGGTCGGTCGTACCTTTAAGTTTCTCAGTAACCTCTTTATCGATATTGATAATTGTATATGATGAATCATCAAATTTTTTCTGTAATTTCTTATTAATATTCTTCAAGTTTTTTAGAATTGCGTCAGAAACTATAGTATTCGCAACCTTTCCGTCCTTTGCAATTTTAACGATTGCAAAATCTGATTGTTTCTTTATAGTGTCCTCAATCACAGCTACAAGTCCGCTTTTGGTCATAGAAATAAAATTAGTTTTTGTATCTCCGGGCTGTACGAGTCTTTTACTATGCTTTACTAGTGCGTCAGCAATTTTAATACACACTAGCTGATCAAATGTAGCATTTGATGCTTCTAGTAGTTTCCAATTAGCTTCATTAGCTAATGATGAGATTCTTGTAATCTTTTTGCCCATTTCAACTGCACTAATAGAGCTTAAACCAAGTATATCCACAATACCTTGACATATAATACCCAGTGGAGTATCTGGGTCAATACTTTCCGCATGTTCTAAATCATTAGATTTATTTGCTGAAGCTACTGCGTTACTTGCTGAGTGATCGTTACTAATTGCATTCATTTTACTCTTAGGTAAAATATAACTGTACAAAGTATCTACATTTGGAATAACAAAAAGTTCTTTTAATTGAGGATCTTTTGTTATGTGGTCATACAAATCACTAGCAAATGTACTAGAATCTTTTTCTACCCAGTTCTTGAAATTAGCATGACTTGATTTCAATATCACCTTTGGGTTGTCTTTTGTCTGTTTATTTGACTTATCTATTTGTAAGAAATCTGAACCTGAATTAATTTTCCCTCTAAATAAAGTAAATAAAAGAGTACCAAATTCAATATCAGAGCAGCACTTAGAACCATTTTGATCATCGTTGACTTGGCTCTCAATTAGACCATTTAGATTATTATAGTTAGGGTCGGTATGATCTAATTTTATCCAATTCGACAGATTGTTGATATTAAATGTACTTATCAGCCCATCATTACTAAGTTTTTTAATTTTAGGCATCTTAGTACCATGACCACCTTGCACCAGAATGTCTTCACTTATACCCGACCCTCTTTGATCTAGGTCCTCAAGAGATTCGGTTGTATTGTCTTTACATGATTTATCTGAAGTTTTAGTTTTAATCCAAACTGCGCATTTATCTTCAAGTATAGCAGGAACACCATATGAGTGGCCGTTTTTGTTTGCTTCAGATTTTTCTTTACCTTTTGCATCTTTATCAGTAAAGAACCTAGCTAACTGAGCACCGTCTAATAGTTTTCCAGCAATAGATTCATGAAAAGTTGTTGTGCTTTCAAATGCTTTAAGCCTAGGTAATAAATCATTGTCGATACATGTCTTTTTCAATTCTTTAAGCTGATCTTGAGTAGCACCTGCAGCAACTTCTTTGAATAGAAGATTATAAACTTTACCCATTGCTTCAACAAAAAGAGGGATTTCATTTACAAATCGAGCTAAAGCACAGCAGTACTTGAATTTAGCTATGGCTTTTTCTGAAAGACTGAAAAGAGGCTGCAGTGTATGAATAATATCGGGGTTGTACTTATCTTTATCCTTGCTAATGTTCTGAATTAAGTTGTATACGTGGGCCTCAGGCGTGTTACCAGAAAAGAAAGTTGAGAAGTCTTTCTCTGTCAAAGAATGAAGATCCGAAGAATTTTTTAAGTAATCTAACCCTAAAGCAGTTGAAAATACTTGTAAAGCGTGTTTATTTGCTGATGCGAGATCAGGATCAGCTACTATACGGCTATCATTCTTTTCTGCACCTTTACTATCATCATTAACAGCAGACTGTGCCTCGGCTGGTGCTACTGGCTGGTCTTTTTGTTCTGTAGCATCAGATTTGGTTTCGCCGTCACAGTTTTTGCAACCACCACCACCAAACAATGACCCTGCCAGTAATAAGCTGGACAAGGAAGGAATTTTATTTTTAATTTCTTTATAAACCATTTTGATTGAATTTATTGATTATTAACTACTTAAATTATAACTACTTGACTAAAGTTAACTATTTTGATTAAAGATTTTTTACTTAACACTACTACTACGGGCTTTTAGGCAAAAATAAGGTATAGCTTAGGACTATGCAAGCTAAACTTACTAATTTATTTATGATTATACTGCATGAACAGCTTTGTAGAAAAACCCGCTTAAGTAAATTTGCTACAATGATAGTATAAAAAAAAATAAGATGCAACTAATTCCTACATTTTTTCCTTTAAATAATAGGCGGTATGGTTTTTAGGCTCTTTTATCAAGGTTTCTGGGCTACCGGTAAATACTATTTTACCGCCCCGTTTACCGCCATCGGGGCCTAAATCAATGACCCAATCTGCACACTTAATCACATCGATATGGTGCTCAATGACCAGAACAGTATGCCCTTGATCAAGCAGGGCATGCATGGCGTTTAATAATTGTGCTACGTCATGCATATGGAGCCCAGTAGTGGGCTCATCAAATATAAAGAGGATAGGTTGATCCGTTAACTCTTTTTCTAAATAATAGGCCAACTTAAGCCGCTGCCCCTCCCCGCCACTTAAAGAACTAGAGGATTGGCCTAATTGTATATATCCTAAACCTACTTTTTGTAAAACTTTTAACTTATGGCAAATGGCAGCATGACTAACAAAAAAACGTAATGCTTCCTCTACAGTCATACTGAGTACTTGGGCTATGTTTTTTCCAGCATAGGTTACATCGGTTATTTCAGGCTTAAAGCGACTTCCCTTACAGTGTTCACATAACAGGTAAATATCTGCCATAAATTGCATCTCTATCTTTTGCTGGCCTTCTCCTCGACAAGCAGGACATTGCCCCTTTTCTGAGTTAAAAGAAAAGTGACCCGACTGGTAATCGCGAGAACGGGCCAGATCGGTCTGGGCAAAAAGGTCTCGAATGGCATCATAGATGGCTAAATAGGTGGCAGGATTAGACCGGGAAGATTTTCCTAATGGATTTTGATGGACCAATTCTACGGCTTGAATACGCGCTATATCACCACTCAATAGACCGGATGGCAGAGTGGGTAGTCCCAAAATAGCCGAAGGTTTGGTAAGGTGTTGCACCAAAGCAGGATAGAGGATCTCTTTGATCAACGTAGACTTGCCTGATCCACTTACACCTGTAACAACAGTTAAGATATTCAGGGGGATGGTTACACTCACGTCCTGCAGGTTATGGAGGGTGGCCCTGTGAATATGTAGACCATAACGCCAAGGACGTTTATAACTAGGCAGGGGAACCGCAGCGCTACCATTAAGGTAGCGTGCGGTATGGGTGTTGGCTTGGAGCAATGCTTGAAAGGTTCCCTGAAAAACCAACCTACCACCACCAGTGCCTGCTTGAGGGCCTATCTCAATAAGCGAATCAGCCGCACGCATGACCAAGGCTTCGTGCTCTACTACAATAACGGTATTGCCTTGGTTTTTTAAATCTACTAGCAACGCTACCAACTGATCGGTATCACGAGGATGCAGCCCAATAGTGGGTTCATCCAAGATATAAATGGTGCCAAAAAGGGGGCTTCCTAATGCAGTGGCTAATTTAATTCGTTGATGCTCTCCACCAGATAGAGTAGACATAGACCTGCCAAGGGTTAAATAGTCTAAGCCCACCTGAGCTAAATAACGGAGTCTGTTTTTAACTTCTACTAGAATTCTTTGGGCAATAGCTGTCTGACGCGCTGTAAGGGACAATTGATTAAAAAAGGGTATCAAGTCATGGATGGGAATCAACAATAGATCGATTAGGGAATAATCAGCGATTTTAACATAATGAGCATCTGCGCGCAGCCGACTGCCTTTACAATCGGCACATATCGTTTTACTGCGGTAACGGGATAGCAAAACCCGATATTGTATTTTATCAGTTTGGGTGGCACAAAAATCAAAGAATCGATCAATACCTATAAAATCCGAATTCCCTTTCCATAAAAAGTGTTGCTGATCTCGCGTCAAGCTGTTATAAGGGGTGTGAATTGGAAAATCCAAGGTAGTATGGTTGGCTAAAAGGGGGGCTAACCATTTAGACATAGTGGGCCCATTCCAGGGGGCTATAGCCCCTTCTACAAGAGAAAGAGCTGGGTTGGGTATAACTTTCTTGGGGTCTATACGAATCAATTGGCCTAGACCAGAACAGACCTTACAGGCACCATGAGGGGTATTAAAACTAAAAAAAGCAAGGGTAGGTAGCGCAAAAGCCATACCATCTCGTTCAAATCGATCTGAAAAATATTTTTGCTCCAACCCAACTAACACGACTACTGCATGACCCATCCCTTCAAAAAAGGCTACTTGAACAGAGTCGGCTATTCTATATTGGTTGTCTTGGTCCTCTTTTTTAACGATGACTCGGTCTACTAACCCATAGATAGGCTGGTCTAATGATAAGACCTGACTATTGGTCAATAGTTCGTCTATATCAAACAGTTGATTATCCTGCATGACTCTGGTAAACCCTTTGCCCTGTTCGACCTTTAACTTTTGCGTTAAGGCTGCTTGATCGGCCACTACCATAGGATAGAGGATCCATACCTTCGTGCCATCTGCTTGCTGTTGAATGTAATCGACTACATCAGAAACGCTATCTTTTTCTACCTTTTGGCCACTAATGGGCGAGTAAGTTGTACCAATACGGGCATAAAGTAAAGCTAGATAGTCACAAAGTTCTGTCAGGGTACCTACGGTAGAACGAGGGTTATGATTAGAGACCTGTTGGCGAATGGCAATAGCGGGAGAAAGGCCTTGAATGGTATCCACCAAGGGTTTTTCTAGTTTGCCTAGAAACTGGCGCGCATAGGCACTCACACTCTCTATATACATCCGCTGGGCTTCTACAAAAAGGGTATCCAAAATCAAAGAGGATTTGCCAGAACCGGATAACCCCGTAACAACCACCAGTTGGTTGCGTGGAATGGCTACGCTTACATTTTTAAGGTTATGCATTTTAGCACCCCTTATGATAATAAAATCTTTTGGGCTTAGTGTATCTAAGTCTAACAAGTGACCAGGCATGAACGGTATAGAGTAGAATAATGGAACATATAGCTATATGTATTGGTGCACAAAAATGGTAAACAAAAAACCAAGCTTTGGGCAAAAAACCCAATATAGTAGTATTGAAAGATATCTACAATAGACTGCTTGCCAAACTCGTGTATGGTCAGGATGCACCCGATGCGCTGTATTCTTTTTCTAAAAGTGTTAGATAGGGTTGAAAGCGATAGACTTTATTGCGTCTATAAAGCGTTTGTTCAACGACCAGACCTAGCTCTTGAAATGCTTTAAATAGATTACGGATTGTATTATATGCTTTACCGGTTGCTTGGCTAACTTCAACAATAGTGGTAACGGGTTGCATAAATAAAAAATGCAAAGCCATGGTGGCTGTTTCCCTTATTTTTAAAAAGGTTGCATCCTGCTGAATCATTTTTTGTAACCTCAGCTATAAGGGGCGCTTGCTGATCGCAACTATTTTACAAGGGGCGTTTTTTATATATTATTATATATAATAATCAATTAAATATACCCCTTAAGTTAACGCCATTAACTGAATGGATACTATTTTTAAAATCATTAGGCCTAGCTCTTCTTAAAAACCTATTTGCGATCAGTAATTTTTAGAAGAAGTACAGCCGGGTACCGCAGAATACGCAATGTATGTGAGGAGCATACACAAACTCCGACACCCAAATTGCCATTAGCAATAGCTTGTGCAAATGATTTACTTGTGCAATATAGTACCTTATATTGAAATATAAAGCCCATCTAGCGCATTAATTTCAATTTGAGTGGCTATACTGAAATAAGGCATACTTTTTCTATTGGTTCAAACGAGTAGTAAATCATGCAGTTGCTCAGGGACGAATGGGGAAAAGAAGCATTTTTAAAGCTACTTTTTTCTTGATAAGAAAGTGTTTTTACTAATGCCACGCAAAAATGTTGCCGTTCAAGACCATGGTAAGCGTAGATAAGCAAAACGTGCCTTTGGAAAAAGCTGCAATTAGAAAGCACAGTGTACAAAAACATCTCTTTAAAATCAGCTAATAAATTCTTGCAGGAAGAAAATACTAAGCTAAAAAATAAGCTAGGCCTCACCTCCAAGACTTCCTCTATTCCCAGTTCTAAAGAGTTATACAAGCAAAAACGGCATAAAGTAAAAAGTACTCGTAATAGAGGCGGCCAACCAGGTCACCCCGGTTTCAAAGTGGCAAACGCTACGCTGCTTCACTGCCTCAAGGTGTTACCAAAGATGCTTTTGGTCTTAAGGTTAAATCAGTAATCGCAGCTTTAACAGACTTTTACAAAAATTCTAAAAGAGAAGTAGCCCATATACTAAAAGATATCTTCAACCTTGATATTAGCTTAGGCAGCATATCTAACAGTGAAGCTAGGGTAGCTTCCAAATGCAAAGCAGCTTACCAAGAGGTAGAAACAACCATTAAGCAAAGCAAAATACTACATATAAACGAAACTGGACACTTTAATAGCAGTAAGCTAGGTTGGAGCTGGATCTTTACCAGCTCTATTGCTAGTCTGCTTAAGTTGACTACTTCTAGAAGTAGAAAGGTCTTAGAAAGTAGTGGACTATATCTCAGCCAACAGACTGTGATTAGCTATAGATATGCGGTTTATAATTTATTTTCCACTCATCCATCGCCAACTTTGTTGGTCACATATAGCTAGAGATTTTGAAAGATTTGCCCATAGTTGGCATAGTGACGTTAAAGCATTAGGGTATTATTTGAAAGCAATAGCTAGTGAGCTATTTGCACTGCATCGTGCCTTTTTGAATCATTCTATCGGGCTACCTATCTTTTTAAGGCGCATTAAAAAACTACGTAAACGGACCTGCTATGGCCTAAAAACTATTGCCAGACTACCAGGGGCTATCCATGCTAATCGAGTAGCCAGAAATATCATGCGAGCAAAACCTATGTTGTGGAAAGTATCCATTCACTACTATGGCAGAGTTATACCAAAAAAATGCCCCTTGTAAAATAGTTGCGTTCAAAAAGTGACCGTTACAACTGAAGCAGCAAAACATATCTGTTCCTGACACTGTT
>NZ_JAACGG010000290.1:0-219 GCF_022810525.1 Candidatus Cardinium sp. cByotN1 | reverse complement strand
ATCATCACCAGCACTATGGCTTGTATTCTTTCTTTCGTTCGCAAGTCTCATATTCCTCTTTCTCTTTCTCCATCCTCATCTTCTTCTTCTCTTCCATCTACCAACTCCTCCTCCTCCTCCTCTGGCATCTCTTTTTCTCTCGCTTTGTCCACATTAACCTTCTTCTTTCTTGGTATCTTCATCCACTGGATATGCACTCATTAAGCGTAAATTATGAAA
>NZ_JAACGG010000289.1:0-228 GCF_022810525.1 Candidatus Cardinium sp. cByotN1 | reverse complement strand
CAACTGGTCGTAGACCACCAGTTCGTAAAAATTTTAATCCATCGACAAATAATCGATTATCTTCCTCTACAACTGAAATGGATTCTAGTGATGATCATGGACTTCCTCCTCCTCCTCCTCCTCTTAATTCCACTATCACCACTACTACCACCACCACTGCCAATGGCAAACTGATTAGTAAAGAAATCGATTCCAAAATTTTGCTCGATCAAAGTACACTTTTTAACA
>NZ_JAACGG010000288.1:0-368 GCF_022810525.1 Candidatus Cardinium sp. cByotN1 | reverse complement strand
GGAGAGGAGAGGAGAGGAGAGGAGAGGAGAGGAGAGGAGAAGAGAGAGAAGATAGAATTAGTAGATAATGAATGTTAGCACTGAGACAATTGGAAAAGCATGATTATATGGCCATCAAGCCTGTTGCCACGATAAGAGAATGGCTTACAGAGTGAGACAATTACAACAAGAGAGTATAAGAAGAAGAGCGATGAGAATCAATGAATGATCAGATTCGTATAAATGTATACTACATAGTATGAGAATAGGTAGACAGGAAGAGAGATAAAGAGGAGAAAGGAAACTTCTCATCACCAAAAGATTAGGATCTCATGGTGACAAGTGAGAGAGAAAGAGAAGCGAGAAGAAGAAAACGAAAACGAAAACGA
>NZ_JAACGG010000287.1:0-342 GCF_022810525.1 Candidatus Cardinium sp. cByotN1 | reverse complement strand
TAACTTGTGTGTGATCTAGATCATAATTTTTTTTCTATCCTGTCTCAAAATGTTGATATCATGTTCATAATTCGTGACTATCATCGGACAGGTTCCTTGTTCAATCTTTCGGTTCATCATCATAAGCGAAAGATGAAACTTTTTTGCAACATTTTGTGATGTGTATTCAGTCACTGTCATCCATTTTATTTTGGTAAATTTAAAATGAATAAGAAAATTTGACACACTCTTGAAAACATTCAGAATGGTTGTAGTGATTTTTTTGATTGTAGATCGAAATTTGGCTGGTAGGGATTAATGTCCTCTCTCTCGCTCTTCCAACATTTTCCAGCATTTGGGCTA
>NZ_JAACGG010000286.1:0-395 GCF_022810525.1 Candidatus Cardinium sp. cByotN1 | reverse complement strand
TTCCATTCTATTATTTTGCTGTTGCTCATGGGAAACTGGATAGAGCTAAAATATTCAACCCATGTATTCTATTCTCTTTCTGTCTCTCTCTTCTTTATTCCACAAACTGATGAACAAACAGAAGATGAATGGACAAAACGACAAACCTGGCAGCCTCTCTTCACATCACCTCTCATCCTTACCAGATATTCCATCGAGATTGACCTGATCATTTCCAAACTTCTTTTTTTTAACTCAACTTTCCATCTCATGAACATTTGGCTTGATTGTATTCCATCTCATCACAGTCATCCCTACATCATCATCGATCCCTCTCACGATCCTCCAAGAGATGCATCGAATATATATCTGGAAATTTTTATTCGTGATTCTTCACCTTCTCTCTCTCTCTCTCT
>NZ_JAACGG010000285.1:0-353 GCF_022810525.1 Candidatus Cardinium sp. cByotN1 | reverse complement strand
CTCTCTCTCTCTCTCTCTCTCTCTCTCTCTCGATTCTCATTAGTTCGCATGATTATCGTCCATCATGAATAGGAAGTTCGTCAGTCTCGCTCGACTTGTCCAACGATTTTTCTACATCCATTCATTCATAGATAGTTAGATAGATGGTGGAAAGTTACCCTAGCAACATAGTTTCCTGATTGATGTTTAAGCATCGGCATAATCATATTCGAGACTCTCTTAATTGGATCTGAGAATAAGGAAACAAAAAGAAATACCAGATCAAATGAGAGAGAAAGAAGAAGAAGAAGAAGAAGAAGAAGAAGAAGAAGAAGAAGAAGAAGGAGAGACATAGCTGAGTGACTATCGTGAAA
>NZ_JAACGG010000284.1:0-219 GCF_022810525.1 Candidatus Cardinium sp. cByotN1 | reverse complement strand
AGTTTATCAGTCTGTCTATAGTTTTTTAACATTAACATCAACTTTTACCAAAACCCATGTAGCCGCAGGATCGATGGCTTCTTCCACCATCCTTCTTCTTCTTCTTCTTCTTCTTCTTCTTCTTTCTTATTCTTCACAGAATTTATTTTCAATCTTCAAGTAGGCTTGGATGCAAAGTATAGAGAATTGTCAGAGTGGAAAGAGAGAGATGAGAGAAGG
>NZ_JAACGG010000283.1:0-229 GCF_022810525.1 Candidatus Cardinium sp. cByotN1 | reverse complement strand
AGTATGCATCAAAATGATCGGTTCTGATGGAAAACAATTATTATTGATTGTGCAATGTTTCCAAGCGTGTACATGGTAAGTGCGCTAAGGAACCATGCAAATCATTCTTCTTCTTCTTCTTCTCTTTCTCTTTCTTATCTTCATCTTGTATGATCATTGCTCAACAGTTGCGATGTTGTAGTTCCAATTAATGCATGATATTAATATGATCTCCTAGAAATGATGGAGA
>NZ_JAACGG010000282.1:0-437 GCF_022810525.1 Candidatus Cardinium sp. cByotN1 | reverse complement strand
GAGAGAGAGAGAGAGAGAGGTAAACGAGGAGAAGATGAAAAAATGATTGAATTACTGTCCAGTTTGGAAAAGATTTGAGAGAATTAGAGAAGAAGAAAAAAAGAATAAAACCTCAAAATAAAGGTGGAAGTGTCATCACCAGGAGCCATTGGAAATTATTTTTCAGGGTTTTACTTGACAGATCCCTACAATCAATTTGATAGTCTAGTATTGTTCCTTCCATCGGAACCTGTGGGTATTACATACATATGAGAGAGAAACAAAGACTATGGAACGGAGAATCGAGAAAAAAATAATGGCTAAGATGTGAACGTTTCCTTTACTTTTATCATCTCCAAGACCGGAAAACCTCTTGCAGCCAAGATTTTTATCTCCTAAAAAAGAGCCAAAATGAGGAAAAGCTACTGTTTCTCTCCTATTTTTTCCTTCTCTCATCT
>NZ_JAACGG010000281.1:0-628 GCF_022810525.1 Candidatus Cardinium sp. cByotN1 | reverse complement strand
TCATGTTCGGTTCACTGTCTCTGTTCGTCTATTGGGTTATGTGGCATGACACCGGTTTTGCCTGGAGCAAAAATCGTAATGAACAATTTAATCTTCACGCCATCCTCATGATAATCGGTTTCATCTTTCTCAACGGTCAATGTATGTTGAATCTTTAATTCATTCAATTGACACTCACTAAGACACTCATATTATTGAAATCATATTTTTTCATCTTCTCTTTCTCTCTCTCCCTCTTGCTCTTACTTTTACTCTCTCCACTCTTCTTTGTGCTTGAACATATCAAATTTCGTTTTTTTCTCCCGCCAATCGTATTTCACGCTCTTCGTTGAGTTGCTTCGTTGATTCGCTTTTTCAAACGAATACACATTTACATGTATGCATATGAGCTCGTGCATTCATCAACGACCACCAGTGGTGGAAGAAGCATGAAGACTTTGACTCGATTGTTGATTTCTCTCTCATAAACAAACTTGGCCAACATCCTGGATATTTTATGTTCTACATGTCTATGCGCCTCACGTTGAATTGAAAGGAAAACTTTTTTTTCCCGCTCTTACTGAGGATCCATGGCCATGGTTGTGATGTGTGTGTGTTTATTCCACACCTAATGAGAGCGATGATCGAG
>NZ_JAACGG010000029.1:0-7723 GCF_022810525.1 Candidatus Cardinium sp. cByotN1 | reverse complement strand
AGCTCCCCTTACAGCTGGAAAAACAGAATCCACCCTGCAACATCCATTGCAGCTGTTTTTCTATTTCAGCTATAAGGGGCGCTTGCTGATCGCAACTATTTTACAAGGGGCGTTTTTTTATATATTATTATATATAATAATCAATTAAATATACCCCTTAAGTTGACGCCATTGCTTGAACAGATACAACACATCAGGGTGCCAACTCAAGGATAATATTTACCTGGTTATTAAATAGATAGGGGGGCATTATTTGTTTTTATGCATACAGATTGTTACTAACTTATGTGGAGATTTTTTTAGGGGGGTATATTTAATAATATACAGCTTTTCATCTTTGCAGAATCTCTCGCTATAAGGTTTAATCTTAGGTGCGTTTCCAACTATAGATCCGTCTATTTTGTCTTTTTGAAATCCCATTTTATCATTTTTTTTAATTTTTATTCCTTCTTTTTGATGCACTTCATACCACTTATTTTGTTCAGGTAAATGTATATAAGGTACTTTTAAGCTAGGTCTATTTTCTTTTGGACGAAACATCATATGATGAATGATATTAGGATGAGTGTTGCACATACCAATTTCAATTTTACCTCCATGGTAAACTTCTTTTGGTTTATTTTTTTTCTTAAATAACAATACTAAACTAACAGTTACTTCGGCAGATTTTATTTTGTCTTGCTCTTGTTCATTTATTGTGAAGTAATAATTGTGATATTTGCCATATAGTTGGTTGACTACACCAGGCAAATAGTGAAAGGCTCTTTGTAACCACAGCTCCTCATCTGTTAGGCCTCTGTATTTAGAAATACCCTTGTCTAAAAAAAATTTCATTTCATAGATCTTAGGTGTGTTCCATCTTGTCACTCTGGGGTGTAGTTTATAGCATACTTCTTTTTTTTCTATTTCTTTTTTGGCTTTCTCTTGGTTTTGTAGATGACACTGGGAATAGAGTGTCATAGGATGAGAAGAAAAAGCTGATTTACAAGAAATAATTAAAGTAACTCCCCAATATACCAAGCAGTAACGTATACCTGTAGTAGGTAGTTGTATGGTAATCATATCTATGGCTTTTTTGCAGCAAATGGTTAGGATAGGAAAGGCTTTAATTGTACTATTTATTTGCATATATAGCTAAGGCTTTTTAGTTCCACTTTTTGGTTGATCAAAAAGTATACAAAAAATCAAGCCCTGGGTAAAAAGTTGAGGAAAGCTCCCATTACAACGGTAAAAACAGAATCCAAGCTGCAAACTCCCTCTCGACGGTTTCTCTATTTTAGTTGTAACGGCCACTTTCTGAATGTAACTATTTTAACAAGGGGCGTTTTTTTATGCACTTTTATGCACTTCTACAACAGTAATGAGTAGATGCTTTAATACTATTAATTTGCTTTATTTATCTAACTTTAATATTATAAAATTTATATAATTTTGCAAGTAATAGGAGCTAAAAATGATCTTGAGTAGATATTGGCAGTGGTCTATTGGTATTAAATCGGATCGATATCCAATAAGATTTTAATTTTTCTATAGGGACCTTTAGCCAGTGCATAGCTGCAGGCACTCTTTAACCACTCTTTTTTGCGTTGCAATCCACTTAAACTTTTAGTAGGTATTTTTAAAAATAGATCTAGTAAAAAATGATTTCTGATTTTACCAACCAAGGGTTCTTGAGGGCCCAGTACCATATCTTGAAACTGTTTTACTAATAATGTTTTTAATCTAATGGCACCTGATTGTAAGGTAGAGAGATTCACACAACTTAAACTTAATTTAATTAGTCTAACATAAGGAGGATAAAAAAAACGCTGCCTTTCTGCTAACTCAGCTTTATACATTCCTTCATAATCACCATTGGCTAAGTAGACAAATAAAGGATGATGCGTCTGCCTGGTTTGAATCAATACACTGCCTTGCTGATTGCGTCTGCCTGCTCTTCCTGCTAACTGAGTAATCAGTTGAAAACATTTTTCATTTGATCTAAAATCAGGAAAATAGAGTAAGTTATCGATATCTAATATCCCTATGAGGCGTATATTGGGAAAATCTAATCCTTTAGCCATTATCTGAGTCCCCACTAAAATATCTATCGATCCAGCGGTTACTTGGTTTACAATAGATTGGTAACTATTTTTTCCTTTTGTACTATCTAAATCCATGCGAGCAATCTGTTGGTCTGGAAAAATAAGTTGTAGACTCTCTTCTAGTTTTTCTGTACCAAAACCTATGTTATGGAGCTGCTCAGATCCACAATCATGACACGAACATAAAGGAGGGCTAGTATAGTCACAATAATGGCAGCGTAGGTGATTGGCTTCTTGGTGGTAGGTAAGGCTTACTGAACAAGTAAGGCAACGTGGAATCCATCCACAAGTGGCGCATAGAAAGTATTGCGCATATCCTCTTCTATTTTGAAAAATCATGGCTTGACCACCTGCCAAATTATTCTCTTTAAGCTTAGATAATAGTGTAAGCGAGAAGTTGTCTCGCATGGCCTTACGTTTTTTTTCTATGTTAAGGTCAATAAAAAATAATGCGGGATTGTTTGCTTGGCCAAATCTACGGTCTAAGGTTACCAAACCATATTTCCCAGATTGGGCATTGTAATAGCTTTCTAGAGAAGGGGTTCCTGAACCAAGTAAAACTTTTGCTTGATGCTTTTGGGCCAATAGGATGCTACTCTCTCGTGCATGGTAGGTGGGCATTGTATCTGCCTGCTTATAGGCCTGATCGTGTTCTTCATCTATAATAATTAGTTCAAGTCCTTTAAAAGGTAGCAAGAGCGCTGAACGTGTGCCTACCACTAATAAGGCTTGTTCTTTTAATAGGCGAAGCCATGTCTTTAGACGTTCTTTATGGGATTGTTTAGAGTGGTGTACTACCAACCATTCTCCCCACAAAGGTTTGATGCGTTCTACTATATGGGTTACTAACCCTATTTCTGGTGCTAAAAGCAATACCTGTTTTTGCCTTTGTAAGGCCAATGCAATCAGATGCATATATACCTCTGTTTTGCCACTGCCTATAGCACCATGTAATAGTACGACGTTTTTATTAGTAAATTTTGTTTGAATAGCCATAAGTGCATTTTTCTGAAATGCTGTTAAAATAGCTAATGGTTGTAAAGGAGCAGTAAAAATAGATGTGGGTAACTGGTCTGGGTTAACTTTTATTAAAATCTTTTTTTTTAATAATCTATCGAAAGCTGATTTAGAATAAGCTATAAGCTCTTTTTTAGAAGCATATGGAATGGATCCTTCTTGTTTAGATAAAAAATGGGCCAAAAGGGCTTGTTGTTTGGGTGAACATGGTGATAGTTTGGTTATGAGTGGATCTAGATGGATAGTAGGAGAGAGGGTAAAATAATGGTTGACACCAGCTGCTTGATTGATTCCGGTTGTGGCTACTGCTTCTACTAACTCTTTGGATAGTAATGATATCAGTGCCTTATTGGCTTCTTTTTGGTCTGTTAATTGGATAATAGCTGGGTAACCTAAAGGATGGTACTGTAATGTATTGAATATCAGCTGTTCAATAGTGGATAGTTGATTGGCATTAGCGGTTTTGCTGATTTGAAAGATTAAGCTATGAGGAAATCCAAGTAGTTTGGGCCATGCAAGAGACAATATGGTACCAAGGTTGGACAAGTAGTAATCGGCTAGCGATGCTAAAAAGGTTAATTGCTTAGGGGTAAACAAAGGCTTCTCGTAGATTATACCTAATAAATTCTTGGTAGGGTAATTGGGTATATTGCCATGACATCTCATGACAATACCCAGCAAAAGCTTCCCGTTACGCAACGGTACCAATACACTACTGCCTACATCTATTCTACTTTGGTATATAGAGGAAATATGGTAGGTTAAGGGTTGAATTGGAAGTGGTAAGATAACATCTACAAATTTTTTCAAGTGCCATGCAATTTTTTAGTATGATTACTATTTTAGACCATACTCATTTTAATTTGTGTGAGTTTACGTTTGGTATCCAGAGGAAAGTCCCCTTGTATCATCCAGTTATAATAAGATGGCTCTAGCTTGAGTACCTCTGATACGCTTTTCCCTTTATGCTTGCCAAAGTTAAAGATAGGGATCTGTTGGTCGTTATAGACCATTCTACCTGCAAAATCTACCATATTGGTATTGGTTAAATCATGTAGTGTAGCTACATCATTTTTTATCACACCTAGTTTATTCCCTAAAGCATCCACTACAGGTTCATTTTCATATCTTTTTATTTGCTCCATCAATACTTCTAAAGTAGCTTCTATATCTACCATAGCATTATGTGCTCCTTCTAGTTCCTTTTGACAATAAAATAAATAGGCTGCTTTTAAAGTTCTTTTTTCCATTAGGTGAAACAGCTTTTGCACATCTATAATTTTACGATTTTCTATCTTAAACGCTATTTCTGCCCGCAAAAAGCTTTCTACTAATATGGGTATATCAAAACGCAGCAGATTAAAACCTGCTAAGTCCGCTCCTTTTAAAAAAGCCATCAATTCCTTACTTATTTGTTTAAAAGTTGGCTTGTCTTTTAGATCGTCATCATAAATACCATGAATTAAACTGGATTCAGGAGGAATGGCTTGTTCTGGATTAATTCTTTTATAGAAGGTTATGCGGTTACCATTGGGCATAAGCTTAATAATAGCAATTTCTATTATACGATCATGTATCACGTTAATACCTGTAGTTTCTACATCTAAAAAAGCAAGTGGATTGGTTAATTTTAAACTCATAGGTATATAGCGTTCTATTTTTAATTAAAATGGTAAAACAAAGGTTAAGCAGAGACCATAGTTAAATTTTTGTATTTTAATTATGTGTAGACGAAGTGTAAAAATAGATTGCTCAAATATAATAAAATTAAATTACCCATTCGCTTATTTTATGTTCTATGTTAACCAGTAGAATCAATCATAGTATTTTTCGTAGTTCATTGCTTTCTTGGTACAAATTACATCAGCGTTACTTACCTTGGCGTACTACTAAAGATCCCTATAAAATATGGTTGTCAGAAATTATTCTACAACAAACAAGAGTAGCACAAGGGTTGCCCTACTATGAACGTTTTATAACTCAATATCCTTCTGTAACAGCACTGGCCAATGCTACAGAGCAAGAAGTTTTACGTTTATGGCAGGGATTAGGTTATTATAGTAGAGCACGTAATCTACACCATTGTGCGCAAACCATTGTTGAGCAATATAAAGGTGTTTTCCCTACTAATTATCGAGAACTACTTATGCTCAAGGGAATTGGGCCCTATACAGCTGCCGCTATTGCGGCAGTTGCTTTTAAAGAAGTAGTGGCTGCTGTGGATGGCAATGTCTACCGTGTATTGGCACGTATTTTTGGGCTAAACTATGATATAGGTACCTTGCAAGGGAGAAGAAAAATGCATGCATTTGCCAGTCTGCTAGTAGATCCTATAGAGCCTGATACTTATAGCCAAGCTATTATGGATTTTGGTGCCCTGCAATGTACGCCCGTATGTTCTTTTTGTGCTACTTGTATTTTTAAAAACTACTGTATAGCCTTTTATACGAATAGACAAAAAATACTGCCTGTTAAAACAAGTAAAATCAAGAAAAGAGCTCGTTATTTTGACTATTTTATTTTGCGGTATAAAAATCTTATTTATATGAAAAAGCGTACAAAAAATGATATTTGGAAGGGTATGTATGATTTCTATTTATTAGATAATACGCAACGGTTGCTGTTAGAAAAGATCGAGGATCCTTTATTAGTTTTAGCTAAAAAGCATCACTTATCTATTACTACTCTTGAAAAAGAGGAACGTCATTTGCTAACGCATCAAAACTTATTTGTCAAATTTCACAAAATAGAGCTTACCTCTACTTGCTTGGAAGAAGCTAACTATTTTTTCGAGGAATCTGCCTTAGTGGCATTTAATTGGCTAGAGATTGAAAGTTTGCCTAAACCTATTTTAATTCAAAATTTTTTAAAAAAGCTCAACAGTCTCTAGTTACGCCAAGGCCTGGCTCAGGCCAACACCATTGGCTCAGGTTAATAGAGGTTTTATTTTTTAAAAAAAAACATTATATTGCAGATAGCGTTCCTTTATCCTACTCTTTAATCAAGGTACCTATAAATTATCCAATTAGACAGTTTTATAAGTAAAAGGTAGGCCAGAGCGCTTGAAGTTTAAATTTTAAATATAGTTTTTTTCCATGGAAGGAGTAGTAAAATGGTTTGACCCAGCCAAAGGTTATGGGTTTATAAAACCTGCAAACGGAGGTAAAGATGTTTTTGTGCATATCAGTGCACTTGTAGCCTCTAGAGTAAGCATGATAGACCAAGGTCAGTCTGTAGATTTTGAAATCACCAGTGATAGAGGTAAGGAGGTAGCTAGTAACATTAAAGTTCTTGATGTGTGAGTAACACATCAAGAACTTTTTAACTTTTAATATTATACTTTGAGTAATACTTTTCAAAAATATAACTTGCCATCCGCTTTGTTAGGAGCATTGGCAAAGATGCAGTATGATCATCCTACTGCCATTCAAGACCAAGTCATCCCAGTTGCCTTAACGGGCCAAGATATCTTAGGTTCTTCTAAAACAGGTAGCGGTAAGACAGCCGCCTTTTCTATACCTGTAGTTGCACAACTTATTAACCAACTTGGTGCCAGCGTTTTAGTATTAGCTCCTACGCGGGAGCTTGCTGAGCAAGTAGCAGGCGTTATGTCAAGCATGGTAAGTGGTTGTAAGCATTTGCGCACTGTATTGTTAATAGGGGGGGAGCCTATTGGAAAACAGTTAATGCGTTTGCGTACTAATCCCCAGATTATTGTAGGTACACCTGGCCGTGTAGAGGACCATCTATGTAGGGGCTCTTTGCATTTGCGTAACACTACTTTTTTGGTGTTGGATGAGATTGACCGAATGCTTGACATGGGATTTTCAATCCAGATAGATAAGATTATCAAACGTTTGCCAGTAGAACGTCAAACTTTGATGTTTTCTGCCACGTTGGATAAAAATATTGAGCGGTTAGCTGGATCTTATTTAAGACAACCAGCACGGATTAGTGTGGAAATTTCTGATAATGATACTAAAAATATTCAAGAAGAATCTCTTTATGTACCAGAGTCAGCTAAATTTCAAGTTTTATTGGATCAGCTTAATAAACGGGAAGGTTCTATTATTGTTTTTGTAAAAACGCAAATAAGAGCCGACAACATCAGTTATCAATTACAGCAAGCAAATTTTAAAGTTTGTGCTATTCATGGTGGATTAAAACAACATCAACGAAAGCGTGTAATAAAGGACTTTAGAAACAAGCATTATTCTATTATTGTGGCCACTGATGTAGCTGCAAGGGGCTTAGATATTGACCATATCAAACATGTAATCAATTATGATTTCCCCCAAGCTGCGGAAGATTATACCCATAGAATTGGTAGAACCGGTAGAGCTGGTGCTACAGGCTTTGCTTTATCTATGATTTCTTCTCCTCAAGAAAAACGACTTTGGCGTATCATTCATAATGAGCCAGTAGAAAACGAGGAGAGAAGGCCATTTAGGCAAAACGCAAACTTTAATCGGTTTAAATCTCGTCCTTTTAGGCGTAGTTTTTCGGGCTAAATGCGTTTTGGTAATAGCGGTGTATCCGTTCACGACTGTGGTTTTTCTTCGATTATATTTAGCAACTCTTTGGTTTGCGTTGACGCAATTAGTAGAAAATGAATTTTTGTT
>NZ_JAACGG010000280.1:0-1426 GCF_022810525.1 Candidatus Cardinium sp. cByotN1 | reverse complement strand
GAGAGAGAGAGAGAGAAAATTTACACCTTTTTTGCATCTTTTGCCTCATTTTGCAATTTCTTATGCAAACCAAACGTCTATTTATAACATTTTCAAGAATTTGTGGAAGAAGAAAACTTTGAACCGGAAAAGCTTAAGAAACAAAAAAGCGCGGGCAAAAATAAGAGGAGGAAACTCTGGTGATAACGGTGAACCATGTGTACACTATGCATCAGAATTTTCATCATCATCAACAGATTATCATGCATGTAAATATTTCCCTTAGGTCATTCTTCATGGAAAATTCTGATGCCAATTGAGAATACAGTAGTTTGCCGGTTCTCTCTCTTTTGCGTCTGTGTGATGAACTTACTTGTGTGTAAGTTGATTAACTCTCCAACACTTGCACTAAGTCGATCCAATAATAAGACAATACAATCTAATCCATCGACAGTACATATAGTCTGAGTAGAACAATTCGATTAGATTGAATGGCTACATTGAGAGCAAAAAGAAAAGAGAATAGAATCAAATTCATGAGAGAAAAGGAATCAATTCTATCTCTCCTCCTATCTTTCTTCCACTCGGATTGAAGTGAATACGATTCCAATTTTTAAGTGACACTATCTTGTTAAAATAACAGCTCGCTCAGGCCACACATACACACATTAGGATTTTGAATAAGGATTAACCGGAAAAGTAGAAATAAGCCTCTCATCTCATATGGAATTCTTCTTCTTCTTCTTCTTCTTCTTCTTCTTCTTTCTTTCTTTCTTTCTTGGTTACTTTGATTCCTGTCTTGATTTGAATCCTCTCTTTTCCAAAGTTAACATGGCAGCTAGATAATTAATCGCATCACTAATTTATATTCATGCTACTCTTCCTATCAAATCATAGGAAAGTAAAGGAGTGAGAAAAGATCAGTAAGCATCAGCAAACAGCAAGTCTATCTTGTATATTTGATTCATTTTTTTCTTACTTTCACTTCTCGACTACTTTGCCTCTTTGTGTGTGATTTAAGCCACTTTAAGCACCGAAAGTGATGCTGTAAGAGAAATCAAGAGATGCCGATATTATGCCATTTCTCACTCCTTCCAGGCTTCTTCCGTAACTTTAATGAGAGAACATTTTGATTCTAATTTGGACCTCCCATAGATTATGATGGTCTAGTGGTGGAAGAGATAAAATTTAACTAGAAGCCGTTACAAGATTGATTCTGATCATCGGAAGTGTGTTTCAATGTGATCAAAACGCACCTAGGACCGTTGAAGAGTGAAATGAGAAGATATGTGATGAATGTGAAGCAAAACACATTGAATGAAGATGTTGAGATTTTGTGTTGCTTTGATCTGATGTATTGGATCCAATTTTCATTCAATTTTTTCTTATTACTCTGATTTTTTTCACTTTTTTCTGTTTTTTTCTTTCCATCGATTGATCATTACTC
>NZ_JAACGG010000279.1:0-588 GCF_022810525.1 Candidatus Cardinium sp. cByotN1 | reverse complement strand
TCTTAACCCTTTGGAGGCTTGATTATGTCCCGTTACATTTCCCTTATCCAGAACTGTCTTGACAATGATTGAGGAACGAATAAAAAAAATCCACATGCTCAATGATTCCTCTTTCTATCTTGTCACCGATGAGCATCAAAATCCTGCAGGCCGATTGATCGGTAACCTTTAAAGTTGGCCATTGCCGAAGTGGACAGACATTATACAGGATAAAAAGGAATTGATTATCATCATAATTCAGCACAGGCCATCAATGACCGTTCAATAATACTAAGATGGTCTGAGCATTTTATGATTTTGTATGGCTAATGAAGAGAGAATTAATTTTTTTCTTTCTCTTTTTCATCTATCAAAAGAACTTCGATTAGGTCATGAAGAGATTATAAGGAAAATTTTTCTTTTTTTGATATCCATGAGAGAATTACCACACACACATACACACATACTCTTGGACTACTACTACTATCACTACCACTACTTCGACTTGATTGTGATCATACTTTGAATCTTTTCATCCTTATCATCGTTCACTTGACAATGATCACTACGTTTTCTCTTTGCTCCCATGGATGAGAAACTAACTTTTTC
>NZ_JAACGG010000278.1:0-714 GCF_022810525.1 Candidatus Cardinium sp. cByotN1 | reverse complement strand
CTTCTGATGGCTTCATGACCAGATCGATAGCATATCCTTTGCCTGGAATCAGATTCTCGATAGTATATTCATTCACATCTCGATGGATCATCGGAGTGGTATGCCAATTCTCTTCTCGCTCATCTAATCGTCGGAAGCGAATCTTGAAACCATCAATAATCTCTTTCTCCTTATTGTTTAATGGTTTCCAGGTTACTTTAAGAGAATCGTGATCAACGGCTAACGCATTGAGTCCTACGTCCATCGTGACTTTTGGTGGCAGTGTTGAGGTGGTTGGCAGTGTCATTGATGTACCACTGATCTGATGTGGTGGCTGAGCGGCAGTTGCCGAAGCACCGTTAATCATGATAGCATCTATTGGTAAATGTAGCTTATATACTTGACTATGAGGACCCAGAGGCAGAGATTCGATAATAATTCGAACTTGAAAGAAGTATGTTGTATCCGGTCGTAGAGCACCCAAATGATATTCAATGTTGGCCGTATCGAACAATCGATTTGGTCGAGCAAACTTTTGAACTTTCCAATGGGTACGCGGTTGCGATGGATCGTTAGTGTAATGGACTTCAGCATGTCCAATCAGGCCAACATAGAGCGGTGGTAATGTGAATCTTATTCGTACGGCAGTGTTATTCATGGCAACGACGCTTACATTTTCAAGTTCTTTTCCTGATGAAAGAGAAGGCAAATAAGAAGAAAAGAAAGAAGAAGAAG
>NZ_JAACGG010000277.1:0-563 GCF_022810525.1 Candidatus Cardinium sp. cByotN1 | reverse complement strand
AAAAAAAGAAGAAGAAGAAGAAGAAAAGTAAAAAGGAGAGGGTGGAGGTGGAGGTCCTAAGAGACAACAGAGTAAACTTTTCTTTTTCTCTCTCTGCATCAAAAATTACTCAACTCCAAAAATTTCAAGCTTCTTCTAGACGTTGTTTGCCCATCTTATGTCTTCTCTTCTGAAACCAGTTTACCTGAACTTTTTTTTTCACATGTTCGGTTCTGTGTATATAAACTGGGTATAATGATGATTGTATACATATACCTGAATATATACATGTATACCTCTCTCTATGTCTTTTTTGAACCGGTTCTGAGTATATACCTTGGAATGTTCCCTTTTCCACAGTAGTAGAAGTAGTAGTAGTAGTAGAAAGTTTTTGAGGGGCTTTTTTTATGGGCCAGAATAGGTATATACACACACTTGCTCGCTTGCCAGCCATCTTCACACATCGGAGGCCATTCTGGTTGTTGGCAGAGAATTTCGATGGACGATAAATAAAGATTGTATGCAAGAGAGAGCAAGTATATGTGAGAATACAAATCTTTCTTCCTCTTTCTCTTTCTCTTTCT
>NZ_JAACGG010000276.1:0-228 GCF_022810525.1 Candidatus Cardinium sp. cByotN1 | reverse complement strand
TTCGACTAAAAACACATAAACATACACACCTTAATCCAGTTTGCCATCTTTGAAGTTTGCTCATTGACCATACTATCTTATCTTCCACACTCACCATTCACGATCTTCTTCTTCTTCTTCTTTTCTATCATCATCACCATCATCTACCAATCATCATCAACAACAACATTATCGATATTATACGCAAACAATCACGATTGAACAAAAGTCCATTATCATCATCTAAGT
>NZ_JAACGG010000275.1:0-266 GCF_022810525.1 Candidatus Cardinium sp. cByotN1 | reverse complement strand
CTTGAGAGAAAAAGAGCGAGAGAAACCCCTTCGGCCCATCAACTATTATTCGCGACCAAGAATTTTTTTTCATTCTTGTTGTGCTGTGAATAGTTGCTGTTACTACTTTCGTGATGCGTTGGCATTTCACGAAAATTTCTTGATTAATGAATTCTCTCAAGCACTCATTAGCAATATTACATAATAAGAGTATCATGCAATCCATCGGACGCTTCAGTTTTTCTATGCTGACCTGCTCTTGACTGCCTCTTTCATCTCTCTCTCTC
>NZ_JAACGG010000274.1:0-421 GCF_022810525.1 Candidatus Cardinium sp. cByotN1 | reverse complement strand
GTTGAGCATGAGATGATACGGATTTGTTGTTGTTGTTGTTTATGATGCTGTTACTATCTTCATTCACACTTAGATTTACACACACACTTCGAGCTTGGGACTTTTTTTTCTCTCTCTATCAAAGTAGCACCTAAGATAATGGAGTGACACTTTAAACATGATTGGATCCACAATCAAGGTGACCTTTTTGCTGTGGATGGAAGACAAAAAAAGTTGCCCTCAACACATTAGTCGGCCCACTACCAATGTCATCATGATGAATGGTTGGCTGGATATATCTTGAATTTTATCCCTATCGTGGCAATGTGAGATAGTGGCGGGAAATCGAAAAAAAGAGAGAGAGAAAAGTCCATTGAAATTCATCCATTATCGTTCAACTTGTATGATATGTCCTCATGGGGTGACTCTCTCTCTCTCTCTC
>NZ_JAACGG010000273.1:0-658 GCF_022810525.1 Candidatus Cardinium sp. cByotN1 | reverse complement strand
ATGAAATCCTCCTTTTTTTGCGATAGATTTTTTTTCTTTTCATTTTTCATCTGATATATTAGATTACATCAAAGATTCAACATGTGGCTGAGGTGCTGATTAATCGGTTATTCATGTTGATAATTTTTTTGATGCCTTCTAAAGATCAGATTTTTCAGGGTTCGAAAATTCCTCATCCAGTTCCCAGTCAGAGGTCATTTAATTGAGCACCTCTTATGAATAGTGTGAATACCGAAAGATTCACCAAAGTTTTGCCAAAAAAATGGACAGAGATTTTTTCCATTCTAATGGTATATCTTTATGATCTGAAATCTTAAGAAGATTTGGATTCTTTCGCAATCAGAAATTTCATGAGCCCAATTTCATGAGCTTGATGAATCTTGGTGTGGAATTCAACTTGTGACCGAGAGAGTTAAATTATGTGAGAGTTTATGAATGTAACAGAAGTTGAAGGCATCAGGAGGTGAGATGAAGATGAGGATGAATGAGAGAGAGGGAGAGGGAATCAAATGAAAGCTTTTTTCTTCATCATGTTATGGTGGCTTTTCTTGGGGCCATCCAAAATGCTCTCAGTGAGAATGTTGGTGGCTGATGAAGAGACTGGAGAGAGAGAGAAAGAAAAGGAAAAACTGCAGAATGAAATTTAGTAACCTAGTAA
>NZ_JAACGG010000272.1:0-399 GCF_022810525.1 Candidatus Cardinium sp. cByotN1 | reverse complement strand
CTGTCTACTTCTCATCACTACTTTATACTATTCATTCACTTGCATCCTCAATGAATCACAATGAAATCCACTTAATTTGTGGTTTGCTTCGTATTCTTTCCATTCCTTATTCTTATAATTTCGCTTTTGTGTATAATTCCACACATATCAGATCTTTCATGTCGACTGTCTTCCTCTCTCTCTCTCGTTCTCTCTTTCATCTGTATCTCCATCGTTATCATGAATTCCATCTTCCATCCAATTTTGCATCCTCATCTTTGTAGTGTACTTTTTACTCTCCTAGTGAATCAATTACTTTCGAAGCATCCTTTACTTACTTCAATGTGATGTCTTATTCCCTATCATTTTCAAATTATCCTGAACTTTTCTCGAATAATGATTGACAAGTTGATGCGTATC
>NZ_JAACGG010000271.1:0-348 GCF_022810525.1 Candidatus Cardinium sp. cByotN1 | reverse complement strand
AAGATTTTTATTTCAGAAGGTGAGAGGCATCAAATGAGAGCAAAATGGGTGAAAAATTTGTAATTTACTCTTCTCAAGCAATGTGTATGCTTTTAAGATTGATAGAGGATATGCCAATGGATCATTTGGATCCACAGTTATGTGATCATAACTGTACAATCTCTTCTTGACTTTTTTGGCTTCCGTTTAGATTAATTAGTTTGGAGATTATATTAAAATTGAAATTTAAATCGATCTTGGCTTTTTCTTTTCTTTCTCTCTCCACAAACACACACACACAACGCAGTTTGAATTACCTCATCATAACAGCATGTTGGGTGATGCAAATTCACTCTTGATAATGATAAA
>NZ_JAACGG010000028.1:0-6318 GCF_022810525.1 Candidatus Cardinium sp. cByotN1 | reverse complement strand
ATATTTATTTGCAATTCTATTTATTTTTTCTTAATAATTCATTACAGGTTAATTTCAAGTGGTCAAGAAAATTTCTTTTTTCTATTACGCCCCTACTTCAAACTTTTTGACCCTTATTACAGTTAAGCAGATAAAAGAATATGAATAGCCTATGACTTGCTTATCCAAGCTATTCTGATGGGTGACCACTACATATAATTTATTAAATATCAATAGCATGAACACATATAGACGCTACAGAGCAAGCCTACTAGCTGGATTATTAATTTTAAATACCCTATCTGCTTGTACTCATACAAGGAAAGAACTGGGTATAGGTGGACTATCTATATTAGAAAATAGGAGGTATGATAGTAGGTACTGTTCGAGTTTGATAAGGATCTGGAATAGAATGAATCTACTCGGTAAAAGTTTAATGCTGATCCCCCTTGTATCGGTTGTTGGTGTCGTAGCGTATTCGCTTAGCTGCCTTATTCCAGATCAGTCAAATGCAATGAGTCCTCATAATGGAAGTCTAATTACCCCTCTACCACCCATCTCAATTGGTCAGACAACTCACAAGCCAGTAAGCAACGTGCCTTCTGACTATTTAGATACGATCGAGGATATGCTAACAGCAGGTAAAGAAAAATATGGTAATGATTCATCCACGGATCCTACTACTACTACAAGCACCACTACAGCCCCCCCTTACAATCCCGTAATAGTATCAGATCCTAATCCTACATCGACCGATCCGAGCACGAGTACTATGGCTACTACAAGTACTATGGCTACTACAAGTACTACAAGTACTACGACCACTACAGATGCACCTGATGATAAGGTAGCAGATCCTATGGTCTTAACTGAGAAGATTCTAAAAGATATTGAATGGGAACGGGATGAGTGGGGGGTAGACTATGATAATTGGTCGGTACAAACGCTGGAATATTGGTTCAACAATAAAGGCCTAAGTCCAAATGCAAGAACATCCGACGGCAAGAGTCTATTGACCCACGCAGCAATCAAAGGCAAAAAAGAAATTGTTGAATACTTAATATCAAAGAAAGCAGATATGAATGCACAATCAGGTGATGCTGATATGAATCGAACAGCCATAATGAACACCCTAGTAAGCATAAGAGAGCACAAATTGAATGATAAGATTAAACTATCTGAACTTACTAGTGTAGTTAACCTTTTAATAGACAAAGGGGCGAATATATGCTTAACGGACCAAGAGAGCAAACGTGCGCAAGACTATGCAAAGCTTATATGTGATAGTCCGTCTTATCATGTGATGAAAACTCATAATCAAGAAGTCATTGTAAGAAAATTGAAGGAAGCAGAGAAGACACAAGGATGTTAGAAGGCATAACAAATTAATTAAAATTTTATCTACTCACCCCTATGCCAGGGTACATAAAAAAAGAAAAACCGCCCCTTGTAAAAAGTTGTGATCAGAACGTAAGGCTTACAGCTGAAATAGAAAAACAGTTTGTTTGCAGCGCGCATAGCGGGCAAGTTCTGTTTTTCCAGCTGTAAACCTTACGTTCAGCAACTTTTTACCCAGGGCTTGATTTTTTGTCCACTTTTTGATCAAGCAAAAAGTAGTATAAAAATTGCTCTGTAACAGTGGACTAAATGAATACTATTACATTTGATAATCAATAAAATAGAACCCTTAAGTTGACGCTATGCCGTGAACAGATACGATTTTCAGCGCTATTTTTTTCATTTTAGATAGACCATCTATCTAAAGACATCTTATATATGATATTTAGGGACCTGTATAAGTTGTAGGCTATTGCTTCCTTGTTTAATTTCTGCAAACACATGTCTGTTATAACTATAATAAAAATTATGCCTTTTTTAGTCCAACTTGCTGCTGGATCTACGCCTTTTTGATAGCTTTCAGCTCTGGTTATAGTGTCATCTTCATAAAGATCGTAGTTTTTTTAGCTTTAGGGCATCTAGGGGTAGGGGTAATAGAAGCATCTACAACTGCTGAGCTGTTTTTGAACTAATACACTATGATCAAACAGTTGATCATTAATTATTTTCAATAACCTTGCTAAGGTTTTATGCTTGGTAAGGGCAGTTCTAAATCTACTTAATACACTACGATCTAGCACAGCACTATCCATGCTAATACCCACAAAATCTGCTAAAAGTGATACGATAATTGACTGCTTCTTCGACTGCATAGTGGCTCAATCCATACCAAGTTTGAAGCAAGAGCATTTTAAATACAATGAGTAGACTATAGGCAAGCTTGTCTGACAAACGTAAGCCTTTAGGATCATGTAAGCGGAGTTCTTTTTCTACAACTGACCAATTAACTAGCTTGTTGATTTGATCTAAAAGGGTGCTTGCACTTACGCCTATTATCTGAAATATCTGAAAAACTTAGTTGGTTAGTTTACTTGAGCACCATAAGAATACTATTAAAATTTTAAGCATAAATACCAAAACAATCAGCCGATTGCAACTATTTTTAGCCTATTTTTAAAAATAAAAGCCGCTTTTTATGTCAAAATCTTAACGGCCTATTGCAAAGGCCTCGGATTACAACTGTAAAAACAGAATCCACCCTTCAAATTCCATTTTAACTACTTTTCTATTTCAGCTGTAAGGGTCACTTTCTCAGCGCAACTATTTTACAAGGGGCATTTTTGGGTCCACTTCTGCCACAGTAGTTAATAGACACCTACAATTTAATTATTGCTTTTTTAATAAAAATTTAATATTATCATAACTTTCTGATATTTACTAATAAATAAAAACAATTAGTTATTTTAGTTATTTAAATAAGCTTGATTTAGTTAATAAACAAGAATTAAAACCCTACTTAAGAATCAATTATATATTGTATTATACAATATTTATTCTATTGATTTTTAATACAAAATGTCATTTAACTTAACTATTGACTTATGTACCGTACAAAAACATATCTCTATATTCCTCGTTTAATAGCAGTTATCTGTATGGGAATAGTATCGTTTATTACGACTGCTTGTAACAGATATAATCGTATCTACAGCAACATTAGTACGAAAGATACCAATGATCTAACCAACCCAGGAGCAATTAAAAGCAACGTAGTATTGGATAGCCCCCTATTTGCTGCATTTAAAGCAAACCCTGGAATGCTATTTAGTAAGCTAATACGTCAACATGATTACAAAAATCTAAAAGAGATTTTAGAAAATGCAGCATCTTCGGCCACTATGATTCCTGGTGATCAGATATATCAAATGTTAGTGCAAGTCATCACTTCATACGAGCACGAGGAAAAAGATAGACCTAGCTATGTAGAAGAGCTGTTGAACGAATTATTTAAGATACTTCGTAAGTCTAGTGTCGACATCAAGAAAGTTTTTTCAAAACAATATGACAAGGAAAAGAACACAATTATGCATTTAGCAGTTGATACGGGTAACGTAGACATAGTAAAATGCTTAGTAGAGTGGTACGCTCAAGAGGGTACTACTAATAACCATAGTAATAACAACCAGCTTGATCAAATCAATATTTGTAATATACAAAATGATTTGGGCGAAACGCCACTCTTTAGGGTGATGAAAGCCCGCTTTAATCTCCTATTGATATGCGAAAGTCATAAATGTAAAGATGGAGCATGTAAGGATTTTATGGATGAAATCGCGAGGGGCAGTCATGAATCTATTAATGAATCTAAGGCTTTTCACTCTCCAATCAAGGTCAAGTATGAATATCATGAAGACAAAGACAAAGACAAAGACAAAGACGAATGTGAGGCCCATGATCATGCATTAGATATGATAATAAGAAGAGAAAAAATCATCTTATACCTGCTAGAATTAGGCGTTCCTGCGTTTGAAAAGATAGGCTGTAAAGTAACATATCCTCCTAATTTTTTTATTAGTTATGACGATGAAAATTTTATTATCGAGATGATTGATGCTATACAAAAAGCAAAAAAAAATAATCAACCTGCCTCAGAAGAGCTATTATCTTTAAATCAGCAAGACAAACCTTTACTTTTCTACGGAGTTCTGTGCCGCCATTATAAAATGGTAGCACGCCTATGTGAATTAGGCGCTTGTCCTATATCGTTTAACCGTGTTGACTCCAATCAAGAAAGCATTCCCGCTCTTTTCTGTGCCGTTGCATTCCGTAATATAAAAATGGTAGAATGTTTATTAAAAGCACAATGTATCGAAAGTGGTACATGTAACATAAATGGGAAAAGCAAAGATGGTATAACAATAATGGATGTAGCAAAATCACGCGATGGATGTGGCATATGTCTCAACTTAAAAAATTACTGCCAAGAATATAAAGCACAACTCGACACCCAAATTATCGATCGATGGGACTGGACCCCTAAAGATAGGATAATAAAACTACTAGAGCAGGCTATTCATGATCAATCAACAAAGAAAAAAAATGGTAAAAGAAAATGTGATGATAAACCATGTAAAAAGCAAAACATTTCATATAAAAATAGCCAAAACCTTAGTAGACCACCTTCGAGGCCTGATACAGCTTTTTCTTGCAGTTCATTTGCTTCAACTGGGAGCCCAACTATAGGAGGATCAATCAATTCTTTATGCATATCTGTTGATTATCGAAAATTGAAATAGCCTAATAATTGTACAAAAAAGTTAAACATTTTTTCATCAATAAGTTAAACATATATTTATATTAGTTATGTTCTTTGATATTCCTTTATTTTTCATGATAACTTTTTTGTTATCTACTGCCGTGATAGTTTTTTATTCTATTGGTAAGTTTACTTCTTTTCGAGTCTATGCTGTAGGTAATCGACAATTTTCTACGGCTAGTTTGGTAGCTACTTCATTGGCCACTTTTTATGGTGGAGCCACCTTCATTATTAGTATCACTAATTTTTCTTTGGATCCGTTGTGGATCATGTGGCGATTGCTCGGTATTTTTATTCCTTTCTTTATACTTAGTTGCTTAAGCGTAAAGATGTCTAAATTTATCTATCATATCTCTATGCCCGAGACAATGGCTCGTGTATATGGTAAATACCCAAGGATTATTACGGCTTTAATGAGTGTTTTCCTATCTATTACCCTTGTTGCTACGCAACTCCATATACTATCAGAAGTGATAAGTAGCTGTATAAACTCAGTTAATCCAATATTTGTTACTATGCTGGCTGCCATACTACTTGTTGTCTACACTATACTGGGTGGTAGCCGTGCCGTTGTCTTGACAGATATATGGCAATTCATCACTTTTGTGACCCTGATTTGTCTTTTAGGATGGTTTATGTTTACACAAACAGGTCGTTCAATTAAGGAAACAATTGCTCTTATAACTACGCACAAAGAATTTGGATGGAGTGAACCATTGCTTAAGCGACAGAAGTTAGCCTTTACATTCCGCTACCTGGCCTTTATATTTGCCTTTATAGAACCTGGTTATATGCAGCATATTTATATGGCCGCTCAGCCTACTCAAGCCAAAAAAGCTTGTTTATATGCTGGTGTAGTTGGTTGTATAGTTATGATATGTTGTATTGTGACTGGTACATTCGCTTTTCTATGGCTCCCACCAGATCTACCACGACAAGAAAGCTTGCATTATCTATTGACCCATATTTCTCCCTTATGTAAAGGGATATTCTGTACTTGTTTATTAGCTCTTACGATGTCTACGGCTGATTCTAGGCTCCATATCTCTGCAATTATGATAAGCTATGATATAGTACCTGTAATACTTCCTCTACGACTTAGAAAAAAACTCTCCTGTATGGACCATTATAAAATAGCTTATATAGCTATATTACTGATTGTTACATTGAGTATTCTCTTGTGTTTACATATCCCTTATTTTTTCTCCTTACGTTGTTTGACTGACTGGATTAACCGGCTTTATATCCCCATGGTAGCTGCCCCATTTATTTTAGCTGTTTTAGGCTTTCGTACCAGCTCAACTATTGCGTTAATTGGTATGGCTACAGGTGCCTTAGCTGTTTCCGCCTGGCGCAAATGGATTGCTTGTATATTACGGACAGACAGTAGTTTTTTTCCTTGCGTATTAGTTAGTGGCCTAACTATGTTAGCCCTACACTATGTATGGACACGGTCAAAGCGTAAAAGAAAGGGCTCTAAAGTGAGACATCAACTATCTGGCTAGCACTGTGGCAGCAACAAGGTATAGCCCGGTCAGTTTATTAGCTGATTGGCAAATTAGTAGTTTCCGTTCACCACTATGGCTTATGCTAGGAAAAAAACGCGCCCTTTGAAAAAAGTGCGATCAGCAAGCGCAGTTTACAGATGAAAAGAAAAACAGTTGCCGGGATGGATTGCAGAGAGG
>NZ_JAACGG010000270.1:0-209 GCF_022810525.1 Candidatus Cardinium sp. cByotN1 | reverse complement strand
TCCTCCTCCTCCTCTTCTTCACTCTTGAATCCTTATAACGCATCATGAATGACCAGCAAGTTTTTTGGGTAATATTTATGCCCATATAATCTTAAATCTATCTTCATCATGATCATCATCAGATGATTCCTTAATTCTATCTTAAACTCTCTCAGCATTCATTGAGTCGAGATCGACACAAAAAGCGAAACGAGAGAGAGAGAGAGAGA
>NZ_JAACGG010000269.1:0-294 GCF_022810525.1 Candidatus Cardinium sp. cByotN1 | reverse complement strand
GAGAGAGAGAGAGAGAAAAACTGGGGAAGGCAGATTGTGAGTCTGCTCTTCAGGAATACTCTCAGTGTGATGATGAAATAAACAGGTCATTCTCATTCGAATGATTCATTTCTCTACGTCTGTTTTCTAGCTTCAAAATTGAACACACACATATCTCTTTCTCACTGGCTCATTCTATTCTGTTTCCATTGCACGTGAAAATAAGTGGACTCAAGTGAATGCCGTGAGAACAGATGAAGAGAGAAAGAGTGAGATAGAGAGGATGATACCTCATCACAATAACTGGGCAGTGAT
>NZ_JAACGG010000268.1:0-300 GCF_022810525.1 Candidatus Cardinium sp. cByotN1 | reverse complement strand
AAAGAAAGTTTCAATGTTTTATCTGAGATATCTTATCGAAGAATAAGACGATGAAAGTATCTTAACACAGGCTGGATTAATTGAAGAAAACAATCCACCTTAGACGAACGATATTGAAACGGGACTTTTTTTTCGCTCTCTCTTTCTCGCTCGTTTTCCCTCTTGTAAATGAGTGATGCTGATGAAACGGGATCACATCAATGTGTATATTTTCGCTAAAACATCTCTTTACTCAAATCAGCACAAACACATGAGAGAGAGCGAAAAGATGAAGGATAACGAAAAGAGAGAGAGAGAGAG
>NZ_JAACGG010000267.1:0-222 GCF_022810525.1 Candidatus Cardinium sp. cByotN1 | reverse complement strand
CTCTCTCTCTCTCTCTCTTGGTTCCTCTCTCGCAACACAGAGAAGAAAAATCTAAAAAAGTGAGACATGCAATGTAGTGGGAAGCAATTTTTTTACGAGTCTTGAGAAAGACTATCCTAGGTCCAACACGAGAGCGAACGCGCGTTGGACTGTATACTCTCTCTCTTTCTTCAAGAAAGTTGAGGCTCTGTGTGTGTGTACGGATGAAAGAGAGAGAGAGAG
>NZ_JAACGG010000266.1:0-624 GCF_022810525.1 Candidatus Cardinium sp. cByotN1 | reverse complement strand
CATTCACAGTTAATGATGATGATCATCATGATGATGTGAGTATGTGAAGATGAAATTTACCACAGATTGTGTTGACAGTGTTGAAAAAAAGGGAAGCTTAAAATAAAGTGTGTGTGAGAGAGAGAGAGAGACAAAATACTAGAGGATAATCTGAAATGAGCATGATAAAGATAGAGATCTTTCTCTCACTCTCACTCTACTTATGTACCAAAAAGAGATAGAAAATACCTTTTTAAGATAAAATGTGGAAAAGAAGTCGAAAAAAGAACGATAAAACAATAGTTTAAGTGGACTTGATGTCAGAAGAGAGAGAGAGAGAGAGAGAGAGAGAGAGAGAGAGAGAGAGAGAGAGAGAGAGAGAGAGAGAGAGAGAGAGAGAGAGAGAGAAATCTCACTTTTAGCTTTACAAAATTGACTCAATTTCATTGATAGTAATGAATAAAAATTGCCTTTAAACTGACCATTGCTTAAAATGCTTTCAAAGTACGTGTTAAAGTGCTGATAATGTTTCGAGATGAGAGAGCAAGAGAAAAGAAGAGCTGAAGGAATAGCTTCAAAGCGCCCAAAAAAAGCAATCAATACACTTAAACATCGAAATCGAAATGTATCAGGACCAACAAACAC
>NZ_JAACGG010000265.1:0-554 GCF_022810525.1 Candidatus Cardinium sp. cByotN1 | reverse complement strand
ATCAAATCAATTCAATTGATGGAAAGTACACCAAAAATGAGGAGAAAATACAAATCTAATCAAGTCCAGCATACAGCCGTGTTCAATAAGATGAGACAGGTAGCCCTACCTGATTAGATACCAACCACTGTCCACTTAGACTATTATCTTATCAGTTGGAGCTATCTGTCTCATCCTATTGAAATCGGCTGTAGAATTGGTTAACACTACTTAATTCTATTGCTTCATTGTGCTAGGTAATCATAGACCAACTATGTTCTCCACATCTCAATGAAGAGAGAAAGTAGAAAAGGTATAGTCTTCCAGTGGAAAATCTACTCATGAGGCCAACGACATCAATCAACATATACATCACCTCAAGGTATGGAAGGCAGGGAAAACAATAATCATAATAATAATAATAGTTCTCTGACTTGGTGAATGAAAAAAACATGTCCATTATTCATATCAGGTGTAGAGAAAAAGAATCTCTTTCATCATCAAAAGTGATCATCTATCTTAGTCTCAAGAAATTTCTCGTTGTTTCTTCATTCCTGAAGAGAGAGAGAGAGAGA
>NZ_JAACGG010000264.1:0-321 GCF_022810525.1 Candidatus Cardinium sp. cByotN1 | reverse complement strand
CTTTTTCTTTTTCTTCTTCTCTCTTGTTTCATCATCTTGTCTTACTCGATGAACATGCATTTTTAAACCAGTTTTATATATATACATACACACACATCACTATTACTACCTAAGATGCTGATGATCCGAATTTTAGGCTGTTCACAACCGCCCTGCTACCATCATCCTACCCAATGGCTACCCTCTCTGATAATCCCAACCCATCATAATCACCCAAGATAGAGGAGAGAGAGAAAATTTTGGACTTCTTAGTTAACTTTTTTGGGTAATTTTTTTTTCTCATACAAATATTCGCTTACCTCTCCTTCTCTCTCTCTCTCT
>NZ_JAACGG010000263.1:0-398 GCF_022810525.1 Candidatus Cardinium sp. cByotN1 | reverse complement strand
AAAAAAGTTTCATCTTTCGCTTATGATGATGAACCGAAAGATTGAACAAGTAACCTGTCCGATGATAGTCACGAATTATGAACATGATATCAACATTTTGAGACAGGATAGAAAAAAAATTATGATCTAGATCACACACAAGTTACAGCATGTTTGCCTGGTGAATGTTCCCTCTCATAGAAACATTCTGATTTATATCGTATGAATCCTAACGATTTTTTTGTCACTGGCAGAGGTCATGATTATGCATAGTTTTCTCTCTCTCTCTCCCTTTGAGCTTCCACAAATTTTGGCCAATTTTAGGGTTTTTCGTTGATCATTCTTCCGACAAGCTAACCAATTGGCTGCTCACTTCTTCATCGATTCATTTCTTCAGTCTCCATCTTCTTCTTCTTCTT
>NZ_JAACGG010000262.1:0-222 GCF_022810525.1 Candidatus Cardinium sp. cByotN1 | reverse complement strand
TCTTCTTCTTCTTCTTCTTGCTCATCTTCGAAATTCTTGTTCCTCTTCCGTAAGCTTGACGTTACACAGCGGGAATCAAGGTGCCAATTTCAGGCCTCATCTTCCCTCTTCTGTGACCGGTGATCAGTTCTACCTGGAATCAGGCCCATCACTTACGATCACTTCTGTTGCCCTCTTCTCGGTCTTCGGCCTTAAAATTTTATCTCCTTTTTCTTCTTCTTC
>NZ_JAACGG010000261.1:0-332 GCF_022810525.1 Candidatus Cardinium sp. cByotN1 | reverse complement strand
CTCTCTCTCTCTCTTTTCCTTTTTTTCGCACACAGGTCGCTATCAGCATCCAAGATTTTCTGTGGATGTCACAAGAAAATTTAGCAAAGAAGAGGGAGAAGAAGGAGGAGGATGAGGAGGCTGCTCTGATGTTCTTGGATATCTGCGTCACTTTCAGGGATACAAACAACTCGAAGTGGTCATCTTTTTTTTCTTATTTTGCCATCATTTGATGTTTGTTATCTTTTACCTGGCACACAAGCCAAGCTGGTAGTTGAAGTAGCAATAGTATTGGAAGCTTAACGATTGAAATGCAAAGAGCGGATCAAATTCGGGAGCAAATGAGATCGAAT
>NZ_JAACGG010000027.1:0-20489 GCF_022810525.1 Candidatus Cardinium sp. cByotN1 | reverse complement strand
AGTCGTGAACGGATACAAATGTAGTCTTTATCTTTAAAATAGCTGTTTCTCAGCGGAGTAGAAAATCATTTTATTTAAAGCCCACGGAGGGGGCTGAGTAAGGGAAACTTTTGCTTTTTGTGCGAGGTGCTGCCACAATCACAATAATAATAGATGGATACTACCGGATTAAGATTAACCATCTTGATCTTGTTTTGCCTCTTTACTTTTACAAAACCCTAGTGCCTGTTGAGCTGCTGCTTCTAATGCAGTTGCGATCTCTGAGCCTAAGTAGGCATTGGCTATCTGAAGATCTATAGTGAGCGTTTCTTGTGCCATATGGGCTACCTCACAGAGATGCCTATAGCCTGCTGCATGACGTAAGTCATAAAGCCGCTCAGCCAATTTAATAAAAAGGACAGAAAGCTGTATATGCTCTTCTTTAATCGCTTTTTCCAGACGATTCTCGACATATAACAATGAAGGATGGTCTAAATCTTGGTGTTGATCTATTTTTACCACGTTAGATACAAACGCGTAAACCCCTAAGTTATAATATTCTTTGATATAAGAAAGAGGCAAACAAGTATGACGCACCAACTCATAAAGCAAAGAGGCATAAACCACTTTAGGGGAGTGAAAAACCCATTCTAGGACTATTTCAGCAATTCCTACTGAACGTACATAAAACAATTGGCCCGATACATGACGCTTAAAACGAAAATGCTGGCGGAGTAATAACAGTAAACCTGAAATTGTTTTTATATCAATAGGATCTTCTGCACACAAAGATTTACAAACATGGTCGTAAAACCTCATTAATGCCATCAAGGAATCTGCCTGCTCCTTGGGGGTAACAGGGGCGTCTGAGGCTAAGCAGTCTATTGGTAATTTACCAGTCATTTTATCAAGAATAGCAGTAACATCGCTAGGCAGTACAACTAGGATAGCCTTTTCACTACCTTCCGAAGAGGTTTGTAAATAGCCATAATGGGCAGCCACAATGCTCCCGATGGTATCCCACTCAACATCTATCGACGGGGGAGCATCTTGGCCTCTTTGAGGGCCGATTCCATCTATGAGATCACCATAGACCTCCTTTACCTTCGGAAGGATGTCAGAAGCAACTGTAGACTGGCTTACTATGAGTGCAGTAGCTTGAAAATCAATAAAGGATGGAGAAGTATTCTCAATAAGATCTGCTTGCTTAAATTGTAAAGCAGTGTTGTGCAATTCTAGCCTAACAACTGGTCTAGCCGAACCCTCTGCCCTACTACTAACCCGTAAAATAGCCTTAACCAATAAGTAAACTACTTGATAAATATCGCATACAATATGGGACAATGGTGCCCCATTAGCCGCTTTTATGGGTGCTATAAAGAGTTTAGGAGGGTCAGGTAACTCTTGGGCAAGCGCATATTCTACCTTACGAATCAATTTATCCACGCTAATCTTAGTAGGCTGCAATAGAGCATGGTTTTTAGACTTTTCTCTTCTATTAAAATAGATAATCCAATCATAAAGTTTATTGATAATACTCTGGAAATCTTCTTTATACAAAGGCATATTGCCATCTAAAAAGGAAATAGATTCTTCCATCTTACGGACTACTTGAACTAAAATAGAACCATTGCCTTTAGGTGCGCTACCAGCCATTGGGGCCATCGCCAAATCATAGAGAGATGCTTTTAGTTTACGAGATACGCTAATCTTTTCTTGACTTTTTAAGTAGGTGATTTGGTTAACGTAACCATTATTCTTAGCCTTGAGATAAAGAAAAATACTAAAAATAAGTAGCCCTAATACCAAACAGAGCAACAGCAACAAAGCCACGTCTGATGGCGCCAAAACCAGTGGCTTAGTAGAATAGCCCAAACTAAGGTAGATTACCGTTAGTAATGTTAAGGTCAACAAAACGATACCCAAATATATAGGGCATATCAATAAGGTTACTGTCAAGTGTACCAAGGATAAACCTAAGGTCAAGAGCAGATGGGTACCATGCCACCAGTGCCAAAGCACGTTAATAGGAAGGCAAAATAGTAATCCTATTAGCCAAAATAGCCCCATCAACCAAGATGGTATAGCTTTGACATTTTCTGGGATAAAAGTGCTATAGCCTAAAAAACAAGCACCTAGTAAAAGTTGAGGAATGAGCCAATAGTCATGATCTGGAATAGAAGCTATAAAATAAGTGAGTAAATTACTAATGAGCACATAAATCCCCATAGATCTTAACGTAGTATGACTGGGCCGCAACTTAGCTAAAGTTTGGTTGATATGTATCAAACTATTTTTAATGGTTTCTCTGCGTTCTGCTTGCTTTCTGGCTTTTTCCTGCTGTATCTGATGCAAAGTATCATCTGGCTGAGGCCTGATCCAACCCATACCTTTAGGTTGTTTAAAACAATAGTGGGCAGCCATCATAGCCAAAGCATTGGCTAGCATGGCCAGGAAAGAGCCATCCATACCTGTAGCAGGTTCTATCCACTTGTTCCAGGCTAAAATAGTTAACACGCCTACCACCATACCGATTATAGCAGTACGAGCACTGCTTCGAAATCCAAAAATAGCTAGTATAAAAGGGGCAATGACTATGGGTACATAGCAATTAAGAGCCCAGTACATTAACCTGAGTAAATCATTACAGTAAAAAGTTAACACCATGGATAATAAACCTATCACTAATGTAGCCCATTTAGCTAATTGAAGCTGGTTAGCTTGATAAGTGTTTTTGGAACCTCGTATATGGTCTAGAATATCGTGGATAGCTATAACGGCAGAGACATTCAAATTGGAATCAGCTGTAGACATTGCCATAGCTAATAAACTAACCGCAAGAAAAGCTTTAAAAATAGGGGGAATACTATTTACTATATAGGCCCAAATTTCTGCATCTACTAAGTCTGGTGCCCCTACAAAAGCGAATATACCTACCAAGATGATAAAGCTCCATATAATGGCACTACAAATAGTCACATAAGTAAAAACTTTTTGCGCCTGGAGCGGACCAGAAGCCATGTAAACACGTTGGATAATAGATGGATACATACGGCCTATCAGGAAAGATAAAATCAATAACAACATACTTATTAGCTTCTTATTACAATTAAACAAGCTACTAAATTGAAATTTAGTAGTATGCAGTTCTAAAGATGAGATAATTTCTACAGCTGACTTACCTGTTTTAATGAACATGAACCAAGCAAGTAAAGGAATAATTATCGAAAAAGTTATAAACTGCAATACATCTGTATAGGTAACTGCACGAACGCCCCCAAAACTGGAATAAAAAACAAGTACTGAAGTAGAAATAATAGCAGCTATCCTAGGGTCAACTGTATCTATACACATAGCAATAGCCTTAGACATGGCAGTGATTTGCATAGTAATCGCAATTATAGCACCACAAAGACTAACCAAGGCTACCATAATTCTTGGGCTTTTACCATAAATGGTGCCTATCGTTTCTGCCATAGAAAGGTGTTTCATAAATGGGCCCATACGCAAAGCTAATTTGCCAATAATATAGGCATCAAAGCATGTTACAAGGGTAATGGTTATCCACCAGAGGCCGAGATTATAAACAGACTCTACCGTACGTAGTAAACCACCTCCACTATAAGCAGTAGCTAAGACAGTAGCAACTAAAGTTGCCGTAGAGAATTGTTTATTACCGATAGCATGCTCTGGAAAAGTAGTCTCTTTTCGACTAAAGTAAATACCTACTGCTAAGGTTAACAACAAAAAAACCGCCACCGTAAACAACGGCATATTCAAAAAGATCATAAAAGGTGTCATATATAAAATGAATACAAAACAAGCAAAGCAAAACAAATGGTAGCGATTTTTTTCTAGAAAAGCAAAAAAGATAGCTTGGCCGATTAAGATCCACGCCAACTGCGCCATTTCATATCTATCAGCCAAAAAAAACTTTCTCCTGCAATTTTTAAATTCATTTTGGAAACCCCTCGTACTCTATTCGTAAAGGTAATCGGCACTTCTACTATTTTGGCGCCATATTGATGCGCCAAAAATTTTATTTCTACTTGAAAACTATACCCTACAGAAGCTATAGATCTCTTTCGAGACGCGGGTTCTAGTGGCGATTTCAAAATGTTTTTCAGTAAGTCGCTCCGATAGCACACAAATCCAGCGGTGGTATCTTGAATCGGCAAGCCCGTAATAAAGCGTGCCAACCAATTGGCCATACGGGATAGTAGGATTCTAGTACAAGGCCAATTCACCACAGATCCCCCTCTAACGTAACGGGAGCCAATAACCATATCGACGCTAGGCTCTGTGCAAATAGTTAATAGCCTAGGTAAATCAGCCGGAGCGTGCGAAAAATCTCCATCCATACTACATATATAATCATACGAATAGTGCAGTGCCCAACCAAATCCAGCCAAATAGGCACGGCCCAATCCTTCCTTTTTAGGTCGGCTTAAAAGATGTAATTGACCAGGGTAAGCTTTTTGTAGTTTGATGACTACATCACCTGTTCCATCGGGGGAGTGGTCATCTACTACCAGCACATTTAACCCTATATTTAACCCAAAGATAGCCCTTAACAAGCGCTCAATATTGGCTTGTTCGTTATAAGTAGGTATAACCACTATAGCACGAAAAAGGGTTGTCATCTTTGTAATCTGTTTGAGCTATTTTAAGTAGTAGTCTCTTTTTGCGTTACAAAATAATCATGCAAAGACTTAGCTTTTGATGGGCCAATTATTGCGGCCAATGTGGCTAAAGAACTGGTTTGAATCGTCTTAAAATTACCCAATTGGTCTACTAGTTTATCTAATGTCTTAGGACCAATGCCCGGAATATCATGCCAAGCAGGTTGAAATGTTTTTTTGCTACGTTGTTTACGGTGAAAGGTAATAGCAAAACGATGCGCTTCATTTCTAATTTGCTGGAGTAGCTTAAGGGAAGGAGACTGCTTATTCAAATACAAAGGGAAAGGATCATTCGGAAAATAAAGTTCTTCTAATCGTTTGGCTATGCTAATAATGGCTAGTTGGCCATATAGGTCTAATTCCTGTAGCGCCCGTAACGCCGCATTGAGTTGTCCTTTGCCACCATCTATTACAATTAACTGAGGCAATGCTTCTGCTCCTTTTGGGCTATAGCGTCGTTTGATGATTTCATACATAGAGGCAAAATCATCGGGACCTATAACCGTTTTAATATGATAGTGGCGGTAGTCTTTTTTTGAGGGCTTACCATCCTTAAAGCAGACCATAGCAGCTACAGGATGGTCACCTTGTATATTGGAATTGTCAAAGCATTCTATCCAGTAAGGTATTTCTTTTAACTTTAAATCGTGTTGTAATTTTACAAGTGTTAAATTAGGTTTTTCTTGAAAATTAGATTTCTGATGCAAAAAATCTTTCTTACATAATAAAGCATTTTGCAGGGCCAACTCTACTAATTTCCGTTTGTCCCCAATTTTAGGCATCGTGATAGCAAAGGGACCTATCGTTAGATTAAGTGGCAGATTCACTAAAACTTCTGGGGCTGTACTATCACTGCAATCGCGGAGCGAACAGACTACTAAAGGCAATAGATCAGCGGCTTCTTCTTCCAATTTTTTGGTTAGTACACGATGTTGGGTAAAAGAAATAGCCCCCTGCTTGATATGTAAATAGCCTACAAAAGCATGATTTTCATCTGAAATAATGGCTACTACATCTAAATCTCCGACTAGTGGATTAATCACTAAGGATTTGGCTTGGTATTGCTCCAATATAATGAGCTTCTCCTTAAAACGTTGTGCTTGTTTGTAATCAAGTAGTTGTGCAGCAGCTAGCATTTTTTCTTTTAATACTTTCTTTACAGAAGCAAAATTATTTTTAAGCAAGGCCTCTATTTGGTCTATCTCTTTTTGATAATTGCTTTCGTCTTGTAAAGCCTGGCAAGGCCCTTTACAATGGCCCAAATGGTAGTCTAAACAAACTTTAAACTTATTTTTAGTGATATTTGCTTGCGAGAGGTTGTAGTTACAGGTACGGAAAGTAAATAATTTTTTAATGACCTCCAAGGTTTGTTTAATGGTGTAGGAGCTGGTAAAGGGGCCGTAGTATTTCCCCAAAGGGGGTATGGTTTTACGTGTGATGAGCACTTTAGGAAATCGATCATTCGTAATACATAAATAGGGATAGGTTTTACCATCTTTAAGTAAGATATTATATCGTGGCTGGAGCGCTTTGATTAGATTGTTTTCTAAAAGCAGGGCTTCGTACTCGGAGTTTAAAGCGGTATAGGCAATAGAGGCAATGTGCGTAATCATACGGGCTGTTTTGAGGTTATGTACCTTACTAGCAGTAAAATAATCACTTACCCGTTTTTTTATATTTTTTGCTTTCCCTACATAAATAACCTCTTCTTTTTGGTTATAGAATAGATAAATACCTGGCAAAGTAGGCAGGTACTGTATGTCATTAGGGGTATAACGTGGTGTTTCCATAGCTATAAAAGTACAAAATACCTAGGTATATGTTCAGACAATAGGATCATCTTAAGCAAGATCTATATTTATGACAGTTGCATGGAAGGAAAAGTTGTTTGATTCATTGAAAAATAGATGGTTCAGCATTACCCAATTCCTTTAACGGTATCCAGTACCCAAAATAGAGCAACCTTGTTCGAGCTCTTTTAATAAGATAATCTTAAATAATAGACATGTAGGACTACGAATATTTTACATAGATTTGTAAATTAGTATTTTATTCCGCCAAACTTTTTAAGAAGCACCTTTAATGCACTAACAAATATTGTGCTTATTTTACTGAGATTGGTTTAAAAAAACTTTATTATTATTTATGTTTAATATCATTCTAGTAGGTCCTCCTGGTTCGGGCAAGGGCACACAAGCTGAGCGACTTATTCAAAGATATGGCTTTATTTCCATCGCTTTAGGTGCTTTATTGCGCCAAGAAATGGCAGAAAATGGGCCGAATAAAAAATTGATTGAATCATACATCAATAGTGGTCAATTGGTACCAGATAGTCTATCTTTGCAATTGATAACGCAGCTGGTAGAAGCACAACCTACTGATGGATTGTTGTTATTTGATGGCTTTCCTAGAACCCTGGCACAGGCCACTTTCTTAGATAATTTTTTAACTGAATACCAAACTAAAATAGATGGCGTCATCTTTTTAGATGTATCCAGCGAACACTTACTCAAACGGCTTAAACATCGTGCAACCATTGAAGCAAGATCTGATGACCAAGACGATAGCAAAATCAAAACACGTATGCAAATATATCAAGAAGAGACACTTCCTATTCTCAACTATTACAAGGCCCAAGAGAAACTACATTGTGTAAATGGGCTACAAGATGTAGACCAAGTAACTCAAGCCATTGAAGCCATTATGGATAGACTGATATTGTAACGACCATGTCCGTACCCAACTTTATCGATCATGTTAAGCTTTACCTACGCGCGGGCAAAGGAGGAGCTGGTCTGATTCATTTCATACGTGCCAAGTTTGTCCCAAAGGGAGGACCAGATGGAGGAGATGGAGGGCGAGGAGGGCATATCATTTTACGTGGTGCTAAACAGTATGGTACCTTACTCCATCTTAAATACCGAAAACACGTCATCGCAACCAATGGAGAACCAGGCGGAGACAGCTGTAAAACAGGAGCCAGTGGAAAAGATATGATCATAGACGTACCATTAGGTACAGTAGCCAAAGGTGCAGATGATGACCAAGTATTGTTAGAGGTGTTGGAGGACAAAAAGAAATATATCTTAATGCAAGGGGGAAAAGGTGGCTGGGGTAATACCCATTTTAAGACACCTACCCATCAAACACCCCGTATCGCTTATCCAGGAGAGGCAGGCAGAGAGGGTTGGACCATATTGGAATTGAAATTATTGGCCGATGTAGGCCTTGTAGGACTACCAAATGCGGGTAAATCTACGCTACTTTCAGTGGTATCAGCAGCTAAGCCTCGGATTGATAGTTATCCTTTTACCACTTTAGTACCCAATCTTGGTGTAGTAGCTTATCGGGAGAACTATTCTTTTGTTATGGCAGATATTCCAGGGATTATAGAGGGAGCAGCCACTGGAAAAGGTTTAGGTACGCGTTTCCTGCGCCATATCGAACGCAATGCAGTTTTAGTATTTATGGTTAGTGCAGCGTCTAATGATATCCATCAGTGTTACGAAATGTTGCGCGGCGAATTAGAAGCGCATAATCCCTCATTACTAGACAAACCCAGCCTACTGGTTATTTCAAAAATAGACTTATTAGACGAAACAGCACGTAAAACCCTGTTACAAACCCTACCGCAGGGAATCACATGTTGTCTTATCTCTGCTAGCACGGGAGAAGGTATCCTACACCTTAAAGACCTCATCTGGGAAAAACTTTCTACTTTGGCATGAAAGAGGTAGCAGGGTAATCACATGCAAGCAGTATGCAATTGGTCTGAGTGAACCTGACTGTCTAAATAAATACGGGTATTGAATAGCTAATAATAGATGCACAATAAGGTCAAAACACTTGGTAAAGAGACTATTATATATAGCATAACCAATATTATCGTACGCGGATGTTCGTATTTAGTCTTGCTGATTCAAACCCATAGACTAACACCCAGCGCTTATAGTATTGTTACAGAATGCTATGGGACTTACCTTGCTTTGGGTCATGTCTTCTACGACTTAGCAATGGATATGACCTATTTTAGGTTTGTCCATCAATTAGGCAAACAATATACTTTCAATATAATTGTAACCCTATTACTGCTTACCAGTCTTGTTTTTTCCACGCTGCTGATTAGCTATACACCAGAGATCGCAAAGATAAGCAACCAGCTAGCCCATATACGTTATTTCTACTATATGACTGGTATTCTTATTTTAGATACCTTACTGATGATTCCCTATGCGAAACTACGTGTAGAAAAAAAGACTTTTTATTTTTTATCAGTGAAATTTTTACAAGCTTTTGCCAACATTATTTTTTCTGCTATCCTGCTTTACTTGCCTTCTTGCTTAAGATTAATAGAATGTATAGTAGCTAATTGCTTGAATGTAAAAGTAGCGCTAAATGGATTAGATGCTGTGTTCATGGCCAACTTATTGTCTAATCTAACTGCTTTAGCCTTTCTATTACCAAATTTTAAAGGATTTTATTTGATTTGGCATAGCCATACACTTCAGCTCATAAGAGGGTATGCAACCACTGCTTTTTTGACAACGCTATTTTTTAGAATTAATGAAACACTACCACTATGGTTGTTTCTAAAATGGACTCCTAATAATTTTTATAGTACCCATACAAAAGAGGAGATATTCGGTAACTTTGGTGCTTCTTGTAAGCTAACTGTATGTATAACACTAGGGATTCAGGCTTTTAAACATGCTGCAGAACCTTTCTTTTTTGCTAACTCAGATCGAAAAGAAGCACTAAGATTATATAGCCAAACGATGCATCTATTTATACTTGTATCTTGTTTTTGCTTATTGATTTTTAGTTTAAATCTAAACTGGATAGCCAAAATTCTCATTCCGAAAGCAGACTACCGTCATACGGTTGACACCGTACCTTACCTAACATTTACGCATATTGTTTTAGGTGTCTATTATAACCTTAGTGCCTCATTTAAACTAGGCAATCAACCGCAATATAATGTTTGGATTAGTGCATTTGGCAGCTTAGTGATTGGATCTATGGGGCTCGTATGGATACCAAGTTTGGGTCATTGGGGTTGTGTATATGCTGCTATGAGTGGTGCAGTTGTTATGACCCTGATAGGGTATTATATGGGTCAGAGATGTTATCCAATACCTTATCGTAAAAAAGGTTTTTTACTGATTTTGCTTACATCTTTAGTGGTGGGGCATATTCCTTTATGGCCATCTAAATTAGCTTTTTTAGGTGTAGGATGGGCTTATATATTGCTTCATGTAGCTATTTTGGCCATCTTTTATGGGTTGGCTATTGGATGGAAAAAATCCACGAATCTTAAAGAAGAATAAAGGTATCTGTGCACGAGATTGGTAAAACAGGCTTTTTGTCCACTTTTTTTTGATAAAAAAGTGGACAAAAAATGAAGTATCTGTTCATGCAATGGCGTCAACTTAAGTAATTTTTTATTTTTTTATTTGATTATAAAGCTTTTTTATCTTACTTTTTTCTTGATAAAAAAGTAAGCAAAAAATCAAGCCCTGGTAAAAAGTTGCGAAAAGCTCCCCTCACAGCTGGAAAAACAGAACTCGCCCGCTGCGCGGGCTTCAAACAGGCTGTTTTTCTATTTCAGCTGTGAGGGCTGCTTTCTGATCGCAGCTTTTTACAAGGGGCGTTTTTTTCCTAGCATAAGCCATAGTGGTGAACGGACAATGGCGTCAACTTAAGTAATTTTTTATTTTTTTATTTGATTATAAAGCTTTTTAACTTACTTTTTTCTTGATAAAAAAGTAAGCAAAAAATCAAGCCCTGTGCAAAAAACTGCTAAAAGCTCAGCTTACAGCTGGAAAAACAGAACTCGCCAGCTACGCGGGCTTCAAACAGGCTGTTTTTCTTTTCATCTATAAGCTGAGCTTTCTGATCGCAGCTTTTTACAAGGGGCGTTTTTTGAGTGTACTTGTGCCACACTAGTGAATGGATACAAAAAACTATATACAATCCAGTTGCTTAGACGAATTGTGGCAAGGCCACGCACAAAAAGAAAAAACGGCCCTTGTAAAATAGTGGATAAAAAAGCCTTATTGTTGAATAGACTTGGCTGGATTCCCCAGTAACACATCACCACGTTTAACATTTCCTAAAACAACCGACCCTGCACCAATGCTAGCTCCTTTTTGAATCGTAACCCTCGGAATAATGCTAGCACCTATGCCAATAAAGACATCCTCTTCTACCGTTACATGCTCTCCAATAATACTACCCGCCCCTATCTCTACCCAATCATGAATATGCGTTTCTGCTTGAATAATGACCCCATTGTGTAAGATGGTATGATTCCCTACAGTTACATCTGAAGCCAAACAAACTTGTGCCCCTATGTAGTTGCCTTGACCTAGTTGAACCGTATCAGCTATAGTAGCAGATGGATGGATCGCTGAGATAGGGGTAGATTTTTGTTGCGCTAATAAAAAATTTAAACAGCTTTTTCGTTTTTGCATATGGCGATAGGCTATAAAAGAAGCACATTCTTGATCCAGTAACGCTAAAAACCTTGGATCATTGGTCACCCCTAAAATAGGTATGTTATGCAGGGTAGTATCATGCCATCTTGCTTCATCCTCTAAAATACCATAAACGATTAAGTTATTTTTCTCAAAAATATCTAAGGCTCCTTTGGTAAGGTCACACATACCAAAAACAATTACACTCTTGTGCATATAATTTTATTAAAGTTTAAGATTAATGGTTCTATTGTAGAAAAATAGTATACTTTTAGATTCATAATGATGTTCAAAGCATAAAATAGAGGAACCTAATATAAAAGAATTTGGGTTTTCAGTAAAAATCTATCTATTCAGCCCTATGGCAAGAAAAAAGAAAAGTAAGTGAATGAATACAAAGAAAAAAGTAGATAAAAAACTTTTTTACTAAAATAGTGAACAACCCGTTAATTATTGCCTATTGCTGCAGCCATTACGCTCCGGAATTGATAGTAGAGGACCACTAGCAAAGCGCAGTTTTTTAACTTCCCTTCCCTTCTTGTTCTTCTAGAATATGTAATTCCTTACTCACATTACCGGTTGCTCGATACCAAATAATAGTAGTTAGCAACAAAAAACATAATAATATACCTGAAAGAGATTGAATGCTATTGGTCCGAAGTAATTCAAGTAATGCAATTTGAATCCAGGAAGATCCTGCTTTGCCCAAACGGGAACCTAATAGATCTACAGTAGCCTTTCCTTTAATTTTTGTTTCTATATCAAGTGGAATATAAGCCATTTGCGTCGTTTTATCAAAAAAAGCATATTTGATCGATTTGACCGCTATATTATGAATACCACCAAAAATTACCAGGTATAAAACTAATTTCGACCCAACCCAATTGGTTAAATAAGGCACGTTATTTTTACTATAACTCATTAAAAAGAAAAAAGTACCCATACATCCAATAATGGCTGGTGCAATGCGTGCAGTTGTTTGCCATCCAAATTTTCTTAGAATACCTCCACTAAAGAAAAGAGAGATGACCAAGGCAATAATACCTGTCCAACAATTGAGCTCTGATACAAAACTTTGATAATCTACTGCTTTTGGAAAAGCTTCTTTGAGATAAGATTTCCAAGTGCCTTCTACAATGTTTATGGAGAGTCCGCAAGCAACCACCATAATGGCTATATTGCGTATATAATGGGAAGCAGCCACATGCTTGAGGCTCCCCCAGAGGGATAAGCGTAGTACCTGAGGGGCCTTTCGGTTGGTACTATTGAGATCTGGTTTTAGGATATGATTGGCCAACCAATAGGTAAATAAAATAGCTAGGCAGCAGTAAGCCACATAGGTTATTAAGGCTTGCACCGTGCAGACAAAATCACCATGACTATATTTTTTGGTATAAGCTAATACGAGTGGCCCTGTAATAATCAGTGCCACATCACCTGCAGCAATTAAAATGGCATAGCATCGTTTGGCATCTTCCATCTTGCAAACATTATTCACAAAACTCCAATAAAGTAACATAAGAGCTACTTGGCCCCAAAGCTCTGCCACTACAAAAAATAGGACATGAATCCAATGGCGGAAAGCAGCTATCCAATGCAAATACTTGCCACCTGTATAGTTACTTAACCAATCTGCCATCGCATAAGGACTAAACTTTGTTGCATGGGGGTACAATACAAAACCGTATAAAAGAATCAAACCTAAAAAAAAGAGAATGGTGCTGTAGAAGAGGGTAGTTTGCTTTAAGCAATTGTTTAGTTTGGTATACAGTAGCACTACTGCTATCGAAATCGGAAAGATGACCGAACCTTTTATAATGGGAATAACCTCAGCAGCTGAGTGGCTAGCTGTGACCAGAACGGTATCCTTAAGTGCGGTTAAAATACAATAAACAAAAGAAATCAGAAATTTTAAAAGTAGTAGAAGCAATATTTTTTGTTTTTCTCCTTTTTTTATCGGAAAAATAATTTGTAACCATTTTTTTAACCACGATAAAGATATAGAATGAGCCATAGTGGTTTACTAAATCAGAGGGTTGTTTTCGCGATGCAATTTAGTAAAAATTTATAAATTCCCCATATGATATTTGCGTTAAAAGTTAATAGTTGTATAACTATTTATTTTTTTTCATAGCTTTATAGTGCTGTTAACTGGTTTGAGCCAGTCAAGTTTCCTTATATAAATCCTTTTTTATGCGCATCATTTCATCACTAGTATGTATGCTTTGTATCACGGCTACTGTTAAAGCTGTCGAAAGCAGTTCATCCATGGCTACTCAGTTAGCTGATTGCTACTTAAAATCATTTACTGAAGGAACACCCCCTTTGCCCAAGCAAGATCAAGCCAAAAAAACAAAACCATCGGATATCAATATTACCGACACGCATCTTTCACCAAGAACAGAACGGGCTGTAGTATTCAATCAAATTTTTGCTAAAAGCAATTTTTATAACGACTGTTATCAACAGGCTAGTAGCCTATTGAACCCATATGTTTGGAACGATTTGCATCTTTTTTGTGGCACCACTACTACACCAGCTTATCATTTTTTCTCGAGGATTAATAAAACAATTACTGTTTTAGGAGAAGCAGCGCTTGCTTCACTGCTGGCTGCACCGGTTGCTAGCATGGAGTCTCTTAGCAAACGCCAGCGATATATAGATTTTTTCTGCCAGAATAAAGAACTATCTAGTGATATAAAAACTCAGATACAAGATTATAAATCATCTGAAAAAAACATGCTCTCTTTTTGGACTGAAACAGATCCGCTCTATGGTGAGGCATATAATAAATATTTGACTGGTTTATTTTATACCAAGTCTCCTGCTTCCAATAAATTGGCTAGTCCGTTGCAAACAAGAAAAATACTTTTGCGAGATATTTGGAATATTTATTCTAAATACGTGTGGTATCCTTTAGTTGTTGGTATTCCTACTACAGAAATAGCGAATCCGGTGCTAAATATAACACGTAAAGAATGCTATAAGTATGTTTTACCTGTGTTTGTACCAATATATAATTTTACCCGTATTAGCAATATAGTAGACTGGGTAGTACAACGCAACAATCTAAATAAAAAGGCTATTAATGAAGATTTTAAGAATGAGTCAATGATCTTAAAGAACATTTACTACACGTATTCCGGTGTTATTACTATACACTCTCTCTATCAATACTACATAGGATACTGTAACTATAAAGAGTATGCAGGTGTTTTGAGACATCTTGCCTTGCGTATGGCCGACGTCCAAACCTTTTTGGTAACAGCTCAAAAAGTAAATGAATTGGTTCATAAAAATGCTGATTTAGAAGCATTATATGGCCCACAACTTAAACCGATAAGAGACCTCTTAGCACGTGCAAAGGAATCTTCTGAGGTGGGTAATTTATTGCGCTATCTACAGGAACTACCCTTGCGTTCTTGGTCTTATTTCTGCAGTAATGCCGGTAAATTATTGGCTAGCTATAAACTTTTTGTAGAACATAAAGCTAGTTTCCATGATGCCATGTATGCCTTAGGAGAGTTAGATGCCTTTTTATCTATTGCTACCCTTATGCAAGAAACCGCTGCTATGAATGGGCCACATGGCTATACCTTTACCAAGCTCTTGTCCCCTAAAAGCTATACCAAGCCCCGGCTGGCTATTGCTGGCATGTGGAACCCCATGTTAAACCCCAGTGAAGCTGTTGGTAATGATGTAATGATGGGCCAAACTACTCAAACACAAACGATTGTTTTAACCGGTCCGAATGCGGGGGGTAAATCTACCTTTTTAACGGGTGTGGCCACGACTGTTTTGTTAAGTCAAACTTTTGGTATAGCACCTGCTAAGTCCTGTGAAATGACACTTTTTAGCAAAATCAATACCTACATCGATATTACCGATGACATTGCAGCTGGTAAATCACTCTTTTTGGCAGAAGTAGATCGATTTCACTCTCACTTGAGGATATTAAAAAGATTAAAAGAAAGTGAGTTTAGTTTTTCCATTTTTGATGAACCTTTTAATGGCACCAATCCAGTGGAAGGCGGGGCAGCAGAATATTCTGTCTTAAACTATATTGGCCAATATAGCAACGCCTTAAATATTGTGGCCACGCACTACCCAATTATAATGCTTTTAGAAGAGCGGGAACCTGCAAAAGGCTTTAAAAATTATAAAGTTTATATCAAGCCCATAGGCAAAGATGGAAAAATTCATTACACCTATAAAATAGTTCCTGGTGCTTCTAATCAAACGATTGCCATAGATATATTAGCAGAACAGGGGTATGCAACTGAAATGTTGCAACAAGCCAGAGATATTATCAGTCACCCAGAGGCGTATAATAAAAACTTTTCAAATAGTGCAGCAGATCCAAAACGACCTAAGAAAAACGCTCGTAAATAATTCCCCTACTTTTTATGCGGTATGTTGCTCCAGGTTATGTCATTTTGACATAGCCTGGAACAGATCAGTTCATTTGGCATGGACTTTGTAGCACTTCTATATGTAATAGCGCTAAATAAATGGCTCTATCAGTAAAGGAAACAATCAAATACAAATAAAATAGAAATTAGCAATGGGAAAAATAATTGGAATCGATTTAGGAACCACCAACTCCTGCGTTGCCGTTATGGAAGGTAACGAGCCAGTAGTGATTCCTAATAACGAAGGCAAAAGAACTACACCATCTGTAGTTGCTTTTTTAAATGGTGGAAAGGGGGAGCGAAAAGTAGGCGATCCTGCTAAGCGCCAGGCCATTATAAATCCGCATAATACCATAAGCTCCATTAAGCGTTTTATGGGTAAAGGCTATAATAGTGTCGCTAATGAGCTTAACGAAGTGGCCTATCAGGTAGAAAGTGGTTCCAACAATACCGTCCGTGTACGGATTGGTGACCGGCTCTATACACCTCAAGAGATTTCCGCTATTATTCTACAAAAGATGAAGAGTGCGGCCGAAGACTACTTAGGTACAACAGTTACAGAAGCAGTTATTACCGTTCCTGCTTATTTTAATGACGCAGAACGACAAGCCACTAAAGAGGCGGGCGAAATAGCTGGTTTGACTGTAAAACGGATTATTAATGAGCCAACTGCTGCGGCTTTAGCCTATGGCCTAGACAAAAAAAATAAAGATATCACCATCGCTGTCTTTGACCTTGGAGGGGGTACCTTTGACATTTCTATTTTAGAGCTTGGTGATGGGGTTTTTGAAGTTAAATCTACCAATGGAGATATCCATTTAGGTGGAGATGATTTTGACCAAAAAATAACAGATTGGCTCGCAGATAGTTTTCAAAAAGAACAAGGCGTTGATTTAAGAAAAGATCCAACTGCACTACAGCGCCTGAGAGAGGCTGCTGAAAAAGCTAAAATTGAGCTTTCTAGTGCAACCACTACGGAGATTAATCTTCCCTATATTACTGCCATTGATGGAGTCCCTAAACACCTCGTACAACAACTATCTAGGGCACAGTTTGAAAAACTAGTAGATGACTTAGTAAAACGTACCCTAACACCTTGTCAGCAAGCTTTAAAAGATGCTTTTGGTGATACATCTGATCCACAGAGTAAAATTCATGAAGTTATTTTAGTAGGTGGGTCTACCCGCATACCAAAGATTCAAGAAGAAGTAGAGCGCTTTTTTGGTAAAAAACCTTCCAAAGGGGTCAATCCTGATGAAGTAGTAGCCGTAGGAGCCGCTATCCAAGGAGGTGTACTAACCGGAGAAGTAAAAGATGTTTTATTGCTTGACGTTATTCCATTATCGTTAGGTATTGAAACATTAGGAGGGGTTTTTACCAAGTTAATTGAGGCTAATACTACTATTCCAACAAGAAAATCAGAAGTTTTTTCGACAGCGTCAGACAACCAATCTTCTGTTATCGTCCATGTGCTACAAGGCAATAGACCTATGGCCAAACATAATCGTACGATTGGTCAGTTTCATTTATCTGATATACCACCTGCCCCAAAAGGTGTTCCACAAATAGAAGTTGCTTTTGATGTAGATGCCAATGGTATATTGCATGTTTCTGCAAAAGATAGAGGTACTGGTAAAGAACAAAAGATTCGAATCGAAGCCTCATCTGGCTTAACCGAAGATGAAATCAAACGCATGAGGGAGGAAGCAGAAGCTAATGCAGCTGCCGATAAAGCAGAAAAAGAGCAAATCGATAAAATTAATCAGGCCGATTCGTTTATATTTGAGGTAGAAAAACAACTCAAAGAGCTAGGTGATAAAATCAGTGAAGAAGATAGAAAAAATATAGAACCCGCTTTGGCAGACTTGAAAAAAGCACATGGAGAAAAAGATATTGCGGCTATTGATGCTGGATTAGAGGCTCTAAACAAAGTTTGGAGTGAAGTCATGGCTAAGGTCTACCAAAAATCGCAGGCTACCGAACAAGGCGCTACTGCGACTGCAGGACAAGAAGGGGCTACAGACGGTAGTAGTAATGTAACAGATGCTGAATTTGAAGAAGTAAAATAAATATGCTTTATCTTTTTCTTCTATTAGGAGCGGCTTTCTAATGCCTTTTTAGGGAGTCGCTTTTTTATATTTAAACCTAGAAACAATCAACATCCGTGCTTCCAATGCCCTGTATGATTTGTTTATTCTCCTCAATTTTACTAAATTCAAGTACCCTGGGTTTGCGTATCCTATCATTATATATTCTTTATGCTTAAAACCAAGTATTATTATAACCCCGCTACTTGTAGCTATGAGCGTGCACACACATCTACATTGGTGCTTATCTTACGCAGTTGTCTATTTATATTTTTTTCGGTAGGTCTAGCAGTTGTTATAGTGAGGTATTATCAAGGTCATTTTATTTCACCAAGAGAAGAAGAACTATTACGTAGTAAACAAGAACTTGAGACTTATTACTATGATGTCCAAAAAAAAATAGAAAGTAGTGCGGCACTCTTGGCTACCTTGCAACAACAGGATGATGATTTATATAGGGTATTGTTAAATGCACCTCCCCTTTCTGCTACAGAGCGTAATGCGGGCATTGGAGGTGTAAATAAATATGCCCACTTAGGCAAAGGCACATTAATTGTTGAAACTTTGTCTAAAGTAGATCAACTTATTAGTCAGTTGAAAATTCAGAAAAAATCTTACGATCAAATATGGAGTCTGGCAAAAAGACATAGAGGCAGATTGCGATCTATGCCTACCTTACCACCCGTTGCTAAGGAACACTTGAAAAGAATATCTGGTCATTTTGGTATGCGCCCCCACCCAATCTTTAAAATACTCAGGATGCACGAAGGTGTTGATTTTGCAGCTCCTATCCGTACACCCATCTATGCTGCTGCAGATGGGTATGTTAAATGGATTCAAGAACATAAAAAAGGGTATGGCAATCACGTGCTTATTGAGCATGGTAATGGTTTTCAAACCCATTATGCTCATATGCATACCATCATCATTAAACAAGGGCAACGCATAACTAGGGGGCAGCAGATTGGTACAGTTGGCAATTCTGGCGATGCAACTGGCCCTCACCTTCACTATGAGGTCTATTGCAATGGACGTCGTGTAAATCCAGTTCAATATTTTGTAGGAGAGCTTACTGCTGCTGAATATGAAGCCATTCGTAAGCAAGCAGCTCATCCAACACAAGCTCTTTGCTCAAACTTTTAGGCTGGCTTAGTAATAAAAAGATTTGTACTTACTTTTTTCTGGATAAATGGAAAAAAAGTATTTTACCATCCAAGAGGTAGCCCGTCATTTTGGTGTAGCGCCTTCTTTAATACGTTTTTGGGAAAAAGCTTTTAGTGGTATTCTGAAACCAACTAAAAACAGCAAAGGAGCTAGAAGGTATCAAGAAAAAGATATCGCTCAATTGCGGTATATCTATACGCTTGTTAAAGAAAAAGGATATAACTTAGCAGGTGCACGCAAAGTAATCCAGAAACATAGTATTGCGCCGACCATTACCCCAGCAGAGGTCGTTGAACGATTGCATCGCTTACGTGATTTTTTAATTGCTTTAAAGAAAGATTCTATATGATTGCCCCGGTCACTTCAGCAGAAAAGCACTATCGGTTGGCGCTCTCATTGGTACCAGGTATAGGCTGTGCTCGGTTAAAAAAATTATTGGCCTATTTCGGCAGCGCGCAAGCAGTATTTACCGCCGCACATCAAGGCAATCGTTTGCTTCCCTATAAAATAGCCCAAGCTATCGCCTCAGGCAGTAACCTGGACCAGGCAGAAAAAATGCTAGCATTGCATCAAGCAGCGGGCATTCAATTGCTAACAACAGGGGAAGAGCATTATCCGAAACGATTGTTAGACTTACCAGATAGGCCTTCTATTCTTTATTATAAAGGACAAGCCCTATTGAATCAACAACGAGTAGTAGCCATTGTAGGAACCAGGCAATTAACATCTTATGGCCAAGCATCCATTACCAAATTTTTAGAACAACTACTCCCCTATCAGCCGCTTGTGGTGAGTGGCTTAGCCTATGGAGCAGATATATGGGCCCATAAACAAGCACTAGAGATGGGGCTCGCTACAGTAGCCGTTTTACCAACCAGCGTGCATGAAATCTACCCTACTGCACACAAAAAAATAGCGATGAAAATGTGCAACTCTAGAGGAGGTTTAATCGCAGAATACCCTATAGGCAGTGGACTAGGTGCCCATACCTTTGTGGCACGCAATAGAATTTTAGCTGGTCTAGCAGATGTAACTATAGTGATTGAGGCCAAAGAAAAAAGTGGTGCATTGATCACTGCCTATTATGCCAATAATTACCATCGGGAAGTGTTTGCATTACCAGGTAGTATCTATTCAGATACTTCTGCAGGATGCCATCGATTAATCAAACGCAATCAAGCCCACCTGCTGACCCATATCAGTGACTTAGCCTATATCATGAACTGGGAAGTGCACGCTCCATCCCAATCGAATACTTATCCTAACTATCCACTTACAGGCTCAGAACAGATAATTTTAAAACAGTTTGAGCAGTCAGTCGAACCAATAGCTATTGATAGCCTAACCGATGCTACTGCTTTGCCAACCGGAGAAGTACAAGCGGCTTTATTATCGCTTGAATTACAAGGGTTATTGCGTGCATTACCCGGTAAGCGTTTTATAGTAGCACCTATATATAAACGTCAGGTGGGGATTAGTATAGTGGACTGATTTATTAAAACAAATTTTTATTAAGTTTGTTTTCTACTTTTTGGTCAAGCAAAGGTATCTATTCATCATTTTGTCAAGACCACCCATAAAAAGAAAGTATCTGTTCCTGACACTGGTAAAAAATGAATTTTTTAAAGCTACTTTTTGCTTGATAAAAAAGTAAGCAAAAAATCAAGCCCTGGTAAAAAGTTGCGGAAA